>CASEHG010000187.1 GCA_949287565.1 uncultured Brachyspira sp. | reverse complement strand
TTTAATAAATTATCTTACATGTAAAACTAAATTAGTATTATTTAGTACTAATTTTATACTTGCACTTTCGCGAAGCGTGCCTACGGCAGCAACTTTGACGAAGTCCGCCTGTGGCGTGCGGCGGGAAAAAGTTGACAATTCTATATAAAGACATAGGTTTACAAAGTTAAAAATTTTTTAGTATATACTATAAATTTTAAGTTTATAAAATAAAGTTTATACTGTAATGAATTTAATATATGCTTTTTTACTCATAAATAATACTTTATTATTATTTATAAAATTAATCATTTCAGTATGTCATTTATAGAAGATACACATAAATCAACAGCCTTATCTATTTCATCTTCATTTATAATTAAAGGCGGATTAAAATAAATTACATTTCCTAAAGGTCTTAATAAAAGTCCTCTTTGAAGTGCCTTTTTATATATTTGATAACCCATTCTAAGTTTAGAGTCAAACCCTTCTTTTGTATTTTTATCAGTAACTAATTCCATGGCATTGATAAGCCCTATATTTCTAATCTCTCCTATATTTTTATGATCAAGCAATTTTTCTTTTAATTTATTGTTTAAATATTTTGCTCTTACTTGTGCCTTGTTTATAATATCATCTTCTCTCAAAACTTTTTGTACAGCCAAAGCAGCAGAACAGCCTAAAGGATTTCCGCTATAAGTATGACTATGCATAAAAGCTTTTCCTTCATTATAGTCAGCATAAAAAGCATCGTATATTTTGTCTGTTGTTATAGTTATTGCCATAGGCATGTATCCGCCTGTTAAGCCTTTTGAAATACACATTATATCAGGGCTTATATTAGCATGATCGCATGCAAACATTTTTCCTGTGCGTCCGAAATTTGTAGCTATCTCATCAACAATAAAAACTACATTGTATTTATCGCAAAGCTCTCTTAATTTTTTCAAGTATAGGGGAGGATATATTCTCATTCCAGCAGAAGCCTGAAGCAAAGGCTCTACTATAACAGCACAAGTTTCTTCTCCATATTCTTCAAACTTTTTTTCAGCATCTTCAAAACATTCGCATTTGCAAGTATCTCTGTTTTGATTGTATTTACATCTGTAGCAGTCAGGGGCTTCTATATGTATAGTGTCCATTAACATTGGCTTGTATATTTTGGCATATAAGTCCAAACTTCCAACTGATAATGCCCCTATAGTTTCACCATGATAACCATCAGTAAAACACATGAATCTTGTTCTTTTTGTATTGCCTATTTGATGCTGATATTGAAAAGCCATTTTTAATGCAGCTTCTACAGATGAAGAACCATTATCAGAAAAATTGAATTTAGTTAATCTTTTTGGAATTATTTTTATAAGCTCTTCGCATAATTTAATAGCTCCTTCATGAGAAAAGTTTGCAAATATAACATGCTCTAATCTGTCAAGCTGTGCTTTTATGTTATCATTTATTTTTTCATTGCAATGCCCAAGTAAATTGCACCACCAAGAACTTACAATATCAATATACTCTTTTCCGTCTTTATCGTATAAATAAATTCCATTTCCTCTGTCTATAATGATTGGAGGAAGTTCTTCATAATCTTTCATCTGCGAGCATGGATGCCAAATATATTTTAAATCCTTTTCTTCTAATGTCATAACTAGTCCTTTATTAAGTGGATGTACCGAAGTAAAAAATATTATTCTATTCAAATAGAGTTTCTATATTTTTTTCATCTAGTTTTAAAATACCGTCTATAACAATCCCTATAATTTTTACTCCTGTCATTTCTTCTATCATTTTTCTATTATCATCATGCATTTCATTTGCCATTTCAAATCTATTTAATATCACACCATTAACTTTTAGATTTTTACTTCTCATATATTCTATAGTTAAAACTGTAGAATTGATTGTTCCAAGTCCTGCATCCGCTATTATAAGAGAAGGTATATTTAATTCTTTTATGATATCTTCTAAAAATATTTTTTTATTATTGTCATAGCGAATAGGGCATATTATACCGCCGCTTCCTTCTACTATCATATAATCATGTCTGTTATCTATATTTTTATAAGCATTTTTTATAACATTTATATCCGGAGGATTCCCCTCAATTTGTGCTGCCAAATGAGGGGAATAGGCATGCTTATAAGTGTATGACACCATTTCATCATAAGAATCTAATAAATCGGCCTGCTGTTTTACATACCAAGCATCACTGTCTGTTATATCAAGACTTCCGCTTAATGCTGCTTTATAGTATCCGATATTCAATCCTTTATCTTTCATATGTTTTGCAATTAATCCTGATACATAAGTTTTACCTATATCAGTACCTGTTGCTGTTATAAAAATAGCTTTAGCCATAAATATTTCCTAATAAATTAATCTTTATTATAAATTAGTCTTCTTTTAACTCTATTTTATATCCCAATTCTTCAACCATTTTTTTATCTGTTTCTATTGAAATTCCTGCAGTTGTGAGCATGTCGCCTGTTATAGCTGCATTAGCTCCAGATAAAAAGCATGATTTTCCTTTATCTTTCATAAGTCCTCTTCCGCCTGCAAGTCTTATGAATGCTTTAGGATTAATGAATCTGTATATTGCAACAATTCTTCTCATATCATCTTCAGTAAGAGGTTTAATATTTTCAAAAGGAGTGCTTGCTATAGGATTAAGCATATTAACAGGTATTGACATTATTCCAAGTTCTCTAAGCTCTATTGCCATATCAATTCTGTCTTCCCAAGTTTCGCCCATTCCCATAATACCTCCGCTGCATACAACCATTCCTGCTTTTTGTGCTGATTTTATAGCATTGATTTTATCATCATAAGTATGAGTAGTGCATACTTTAGGGAAGAAATTTCTTGAAGCTTCTAAATTATTATGAACTCTTTTAAGTCCTGCATTTTTCATTTTGCTGAATCCTTCCTCATCAAGCAAGCCTAAAGAAGCACATACATATCCTTCAGTTTCTTTATTAATGGTTTCTATTGCATCATAAACTTCATCGATCTCTTTTCCGTATAAAGCTCTTCCTGATGTTACTATAGAGTATCTTAAAACACCTTTATTAAAATTGCTTTTTCCTTGTTCTAATATTTTTTCTTTATCTAGAATATCATACTCATCGCATTTTGTATCATAATGAGATGACTGTGCGCAGAATTTACAGTTTTCTGAGCATTTTCCGCTTTTAGCATTGATTATTGAGCACATATC
>CASEHG010000186.1 GCA_949287565.1 uncultured Brachyspira sp. | reverse complement strand
TTTTTTTTAAACTAAAAGTGTGCAATATCTATGGCTCTTAAACAAAAAATAGAAAATAAATAATTGAAAATAACTTATTATAGATATATAATTTATTTAATAGTAATGATTATTATTAAAATGCAGAGGTATAATTAAATGGATATAACTATAAAAAAAGCAGGATTAGAAGATGTTTTTGATATAAGCAAACTTCATGCCATATGCTGGAAAGATGCTTATAAAAATATTATACCTGACTCATATCTTAAAAGAATATATTTAGATGATTGGTGCGAAGAGTTTGAGGACGGTATCAATAATAAAACTAGAGAGGCACATTTAGCCTATATTGATGGAAAGCCTATAGCTGTTATATCTCATGGAAAAAGCAGATGCAATATGGAAGGATACGGTGAGATAATATCATTATATGTTCATCCTATATATCAGGGTTCTGGAATAGGTAAGTTATTATTAGAGCAGGCTGTAAAATATATGAAAGAGTCTGGTTATACTAATATATGTCTTTGCGTTTTTGAGAAAAATGAAGAAGCAAAAAAGTTTTATGAGAAAAATGGATTTAAAGATTCCGGTACAAAAAATACTTTGAAGATAGATGATGAAGATATAGCAGAAAGCGTATATGTTTATGATATTAATTAAAGAATATGTATAAATAAAAAGCCGTTAATATATAAATATTAGCGGCTTTTTTATATGTTAAATAAAATTATTTTTCAAAAGGATATTTTATTTTCCAGCTTCTTCTCAAAGTATCCATTATATTCATTACTCTCAAAATATCTTCATGAGGCATTTCTTCGCATTCTAATTTGCCGTTATTAATAGCATTGATGCATGAAATTATTTGATATTCATAACCGCTTATTTGTTTAGGTACTTTTATTGTTTTTACAACCTTTCTGTCTAATGAATAAACTGTTATGCTTTCAGGATTATTTATATTTTTTACAACCATATAACCTTTATCGCCATTTATAACTCCTTCTCTGTTAGTTAATGCTGACATTGTAGAGTTTAATATAGCCATTTTATTGTCTTCAAAAGTTAATGTGATAGAGTTCTGTTCATCTACACCTTTGCTAGTTTTTACGCATGAAGAATCTATTTTTTTTATCTTATTACCGAATACCATTAAAGCAAAATTTATAGTATAAACACCAACATCAAGTAAAGCTCCTCCAGCAAGTTCCGGCTCTATCAATCTAGGTACTTTATTTATAACATAACCCAAATTGGCAGTTAAAGAAGTTACTTTTCCTATAATGCCACTTTTTATAGTGTCATTTATTATTTGTCTGCTAGGCATATATCTTGTCCATATAGCTTCTGCAAGTAAAAGTTTTTTCTTTTTTGCTAGTATCAATACTTCTCTCGCTTGTTTGGCATTAACAGTAAATGCTTTTTCACATATTACATTTTTATTATTGTTTAAGCATAGTTTTATATGTTCATAGTGATGTGAATGAGGAGTAGCTATATAAACTAAATCAATCTTTTCATCTTGTAACATCTCTTCATAAGATCCGTAGAACTTTTTAAATCCGTATTTTTTGGCAAATGCTTTACTTCTTTTTAAATCTCTTGCACTTACTGCATATGATTCTACTTCTTTTATTTTAGCTATAGTTTTAGCCATAGTTTCTGCTATATTTCCGGCTCCTATAAAACCTATATTTATTTTTTTCATTTTAATTACCCCTTATTTTAGTGATTTTATTAATAAAATAATATTAGAATTTTATTTATTGTCAATATAATAAAAACTTATATACTTGAATTTTTATATATTTATAATATAGTATAAAACATTATGGAAGAGAATATAAACGAAACAAATAAAGAAAATAATACAGAAAATAATTCTGACGTATTAAACAATAATAAAGAAACAGAAAATAATAATCCTGATTATAAGGAGTTCACTGTTTCATTATCCAGTATAGATTATGAAGGACCATTGTCTATACTTTTTGATATGCTTAAGAGAAGTGAGAAAAGTATATATGAGGTTTCTATACTTGAAATTATAGATCAGTTTGTAGAATATTTGAAGGCTCAGGCTGCTTTAAATTTGGATTCTACTGGGGACTTTTTAGTTGTTGCTTCAGAGTTCCACCTTTATAAATCTAAAATGCTTCTTCCTCATGATATGGACGATGATAAATTTACAGATAAGCTTAAATTTGAAATAGTTGAGCAGATGCTTGAATTCCAAAGATATAAAATGGTTTCTGAAGAGCTTGATAAACTTCAGGATACATCAGACACTATATTTGAAAGAAAGGATACTGAAAGGGTAAAATTCTTCAAAACTGTAAATACAGATGATAATGAAGTAGCTTGGAAGGATATTACGCTTTATGATTTAGTTTATGCATTCACAAAGGTGCAGTTTGTTCCGGAAACAGATTTGGCAGTTCTTTCTGGAATGTCTAATTTCCATATAGATAATGCTATTGATATGATAAGAATCAAATTATCTGAAACGGCTTTCTTTCCTTTTATTACTTTATTTAAAGACGGAGTTACTAAAAGGCAGCTTGTTACATTCTTTTTGGCTATGCTTGAACTTGTTAAAGAAAAAGAAATTCTTCTTAAACAAGAGATGAAGTTTAGAGAGATTTATGTATTTAAAAGAGATGAAAAGTTTATGCCTAAAGCAGAAGAAGATAAATCAGATGATTATGAAGAGTCAGCAAAAGAAAGTAATAATAATTCAGAAGAAGCTCCTAATAATGAAGAGCCTATAGAAGAAAATAACAAAAACACTGAAAACAATTCTTCAGAAGAAAATAATAATAATGCTGAAAATCTTTCTAATAATGAAAATTCAGATAATAAAAATCAATAAAACTTTTAATTATTTAAATTATGTATAAATATAAGCCTAAAGATAAAGAAGAATTAAAAAAATTAGTAGAAGATAATAATATATATTTAGGAGATATTGATACTTCATTAATAACAGATATGTCTCATTTATTTTCAAAAACTAAGAGAAAAGATTATTCAGGTATAGAAAATTGGAATACAGAAAATGTTATTAATATGGAATCTATGTTTGCAGGTTTAAGTCAATTTAATGAGCCTTTATATAAATGGGATACTTCAAAAGTGAATAATATGATAGGAATGTTTTTTTCTTGTAAGGAATTTAATCAGGATATTAATAGTTGGAATGTATCTAATGTTACAAATATGGCTAATATGTTCTGTTTATGTGAAAAATTTAATCAGGCTTTATATAAATGGAATGTTTCTAATGTTGAAAATATGACTGGTATGTTTGCTGGTGCTTATAATTTTAATAAGTCTTTAAATGATTGGGATATTTCTAATGTGAAGTATATGCTTTCTATGTTTAATGGGACAGGAAGTTTTAACAAGCCTTTAAATAAATGGAATACTGCAAAATTAGAAAATATGTATAGTATGTTTTATAATGCTATAATGTTTAATCAGGATTTATCAAATTGGAATTTGGATAATGTATCAGATTTAGCTTTTGCATTTGAAGAAACTCCATTAAAAAAGAATAATAAAATTCCTATACAATTTATAATTGCTGAATATGTAACAGCAAAGAATAAATCATCAAAGATTGAACAGTTTGAAATAATAAAAAATAATGTAAAAGAAGCATATAAAAGTATTATTAATTATAATAATAAAATATATACTGATTTTAGAATAATGCTTGAAAATGAATTTTATAGAGAATTATCAGAATTAAAAACGAATAATAATGAAGTATTAAATTTTATCAGTATAGAAGATATAGAGAATT
>CASEHG010000185.1 GCA_949287565.1 uncultured Brachyspira sp. | reverse complement strand
ATTAATCTATTAAAAGAAATGAATTTAAGAGTTACTACAGAACCTGGAAGATATTTTGTGGCAGAATCCGGTGCTTTGATAATGAAAGTTGAATATATTAAAGAAGAGCTTGGAAGAAAATATGTTATATTAAATGGCGGTATGAATGATTATGTAAGAGTAGCTATGTATGATGCTTATAATGAAATATATCCTTTAGTTAAAAAAGATAATGTTTCAAATTATGACTTTGTAGGCCCTATATGTGAAAGTTCAGACTTTTTTGCCTATGACAGGGAATGCAGTGTATTAGAGCAGGGTGATTATGCGGCTTTACTTGATGCCGGAGCTTATGGATTTAGTATGTCAAGCAATTATAATTCAAGACTTCTTATACCTCAGGTTATGATTGATGATAAAAAACATTATATCATAAGAAAAAGACAGACTTTTGATGATATGATAAAAGATGAAATATTATAATTAAAAATAGTAAATTATAAAGACTATATTGATATTTTATCAATTTAGTCTTTTTTATTTTTTATAGAAATATTTTTATGCAAAATATAAATTTCTTTTAAATTAGATTATAAGATACTGATTATTAACTGCTGATTTAATTGTCTTTATTAAAAATATTTTCTTTTTTGCAGTATCCGCAAAGAAACTCTTTAAATTTATGTACAGTATCTTTGCTCATAGCATGTTCTATTAAGCATGCTTCTTCATCAGCTATTTTTTCATCCACATTTAATACTTTTGTAAGGAAATAATAGAATATAGCATGTCTTTCAGCAATATCTTTACCTATAGCTCTTCCGCTTTCGGTAAGCTCTATATCGCCGTAATGTTCATGTTTTATATGCCCTAATTTTGACAATGTTTTAATTGCTGTATTAACACTGGCTTTAGAGCGTCCTACCAAATCTGCTATATCTGTTATTCTAATAGCTTCCTTAAAATTTTTCTCTACTTCAAGATTGTAGATAGTTTCTAAATAATTTTCTAATATAGGTGTTATTTCTTGTTTCATATAAATGATTTTAATATAAAAATATTATAAGTCAATATTTAAATGTCTATTTTTTTACATAATGTAAAATATAGAAGTTATTATATTTGATAATAAATTAGTTATTTTAGTCTTAATAAAATATTTTGACAAAATGTATTTTTTTATTATATTTATGATATAAAAAGTATTTAATTTGACAATAAAATAATTTTAATTTTTGGTAGTATTTTATGAATAAAGAACTTATTTACTCAGTAGAAGATGATGATAATATCAGAGATCTTATTAAATATACCGTTGAAGAGGCAGGATATACTATAGAATGCTTTTCAAATGGTAATGATATGCTTGAGGCATTAAAAAAACAAACTCCTAATTTGGTATTACTTGATATAATGCTTCCTGACATAGAAGGTACAGAAATATTAAAAATTATTAGAACGGATTATGCTCATCTTCCTATTAAAGTAATAATGCTTACAGCTAAAACTAGCGAGATAAACATTGTTACAGGTCTTAATTTAGGTGCTGATGATTATATGCCTAAACCTTTTTCTGTACTAGAACTTCTTGCTAGAATAAAAGCAAATTTAAGAAAGAAAGATGTGAGATTAGATGCTGAAGAGCTTACTTTTGGGGATATAAAACTTATTGTTAAAAAGAGAAATGTATTCGTAGGAGAAAGACAGGTCGTTTTAACTCAGAAAGAATTTGATTTGCTTAAGCTATTAATGGAAAATGCCAATAATGTAGTTGATAGAGAAACTATGCTTGAAGAAGTATGGGGCGTTGACCATACTATGGAAACAAGAACTATTGATATGCATATAAAATCAATAAGACAAAAGCTTGATTTAACTAAAGAAAATATTATAACCGTTAGAGGTATGGGATATAAATTAACAGATGTACAATAATTTTAATAAAAGATGATTAAGAATATATTTTATAAATCATTACTCATTTTGATATTGTCAAGTGCTTTAATGTTTATAGGTATACTGTTTACTGTGCAGTACAATAATATTATGTACAGTCAGGTTATGATAGTAAATATTATGGAGATGCTTGAAAAGGAGATTGATTTATACCATGTTCAGACAGAAGATGCTTTTAGAAAATTTGTACTGCAGTCAGATAAAGAAGAATTAAGAATCAGTATAATATCTACAAATGGGGTTGTAGTAGCTGATACTATGACAGATACTTCTAAAAATCCTATGGGGAATCATACTAATAGAAGCGATGTTATAGAGGCATTGCATAGTGTTGAAAATAAGCCGGCTTTTTCTATAAATACTTCTATTAGTCAGAAAACTCCTTATATGTATGTATCCAAAAAAATTAAAGCTGATGATAAAAGAGATTATATACTTAGAGTTTCAATTCCTATAGAATCAGTTAATAAATATTTAATAAGTTTCTTATTTACAGCCGTTATGGTTATAGGGATAGTTATTATAATTATGGCTTTGGTACTTCCTTTGATGAGCCGTAATATTATGATTCCTTTTTATATGATAAAAGAAACTTTGGATAATATATACAATAATAAATCGCCCACGCCTAAGAATTTAACGGGATATAATGATATTAATACTATCCTTTATGATATTAATGAATTGGCTGTGAGTTTGAATGAAAATATCACAGGTTATCAAACTGAAAGAGAGAAGCTCAATTATGTACTTGAGAATATAGCACAGGGTATTATTGCTGTTAATAAAAATAAAGAAATATTTTTTATTAATCAATATGCTTTGGATTTGCTTGAAATTTCTGACAGTAATATAAAAAAACTTAATGAAATTATAAAAGATGATGATGTAATAGAAAAAATAGATAATGCCATAGAGTTCAGCAGGTTTTCAAAATTTGATGTTAAAGAACATACTATGGATATAGAAATAAGTATTGTTCCTATAAGAAATAATGAAAATATATCGGCATTAATAAAGTTTGAAGATGTTACAGATATAAGAAAGGTTGAGATAGAAAAGCAGGACTTCTTTATAAATGCTTCTCATGAATTAAAAACTCCTCTTACTTCTATAATAGGATATTCCGAGCTTCTTATTGCTACAGGAGGCGGAAAGAATCAGGCAGATTTTATAAAGAGGATTAATAATGAGGCTCTTAGAATGAAAGACCTTGTTATTGATATGCTTACATTGAGCAGGATAGAGGCTAATTGGAAGGAAACAGTTGATGAGGAAATAGATATTAAAGATATTGTTCTTGATGTATTTGAAAGCAATAGAATAAAAGCCGAGCAGAGAAATATTGATGTGCAATTAGATATAGAATCTGCTGTTATAATGGCTAATAAAGAAAAAATTACTGAAGTTGTTAATAATTTGGTTGATAATGCTATAAAATATACTGATGATGACGGTAAAGTAAAAATCTATTTAAAGAAGAATGCTGACAAAGCTATATTTTCTGTGAAAGATACAGGATGCGGAATAGCTCCTCAGTATTTGAATAGGGTTTTTGAAAGATTTTTCAGAGTAAAAAACAATAAATATTTAAAGGTTCATGGTACAGGTTTAGGACTTACAATAGTAAAAAATATATGTAATTATTACAATGCTGACATACATATTAAAAGTGAAGAGAATGTTGGCACTGAAATGACAGTTGTATTTAATTTGTATAAAGAAGAAGAATCTAAAAATATTGAAAAAATAGAAAAAAATAATTGAAAAATACCCTTATGTAGTATATAATTGTTAGATAATTATAACAAAGGAGATATAAAATGAAAAATGTTACTATAAAAATAAAAGGTATGGGCTGTCAAAATTGTGTTAAAGCAGTTACAGAAGAATTAAGTGCTTTAGACGGTGTAAGCAAAGTTAATGTAAGTTTAGAAAATGCTTGTGCTGAAGTAGAATATGATGAGTCTAAAGTAAGTACTGATAAAATGCTTGACACTATAAAAGAATTAGAATACGAGCCTAGTTTATAATGTTCGCTTTTATAGAAGGTAAAGTTCAAATAATATCAGAAGGTGTCATTGCTCTTCTTTGTAATGGTGTCGGCTATGAGATTATAGTATCAAAAAAATTGGATGTAAAAAATGATGATAATATAAGGCTTTATACCAAACTTATACACAGAGAAGATGCTATGATACTTTATGGTTTTTTAACTAGAGAAGAAAAAAATATGTTTACTACTCTTATGTCTGCTTCAGGAGTAGGCCCTAAATTAGCTATGGAAGTTCTTTCTACTTATTCCATAAATGATTTGATGCATATACTTTTTAATAAGGATATAAATTTGCTTAAAAAAGTATCAGGTATGGGAGTAAAAAAGGCTGAAAAACTTTTATTTGAGCTTAGGGACAAGATAGAAAAGATAGATATAAATATTTCACCATCTGTTATTAGTAATGATAATGAAAGCGATGTTATAAAAGCTTTGATATCATTAGGTTTTTCAAATAATGAAGCTGTTAAGGCTTTGTCTGCAATAGAAAATAAAGATAATATGACTACAGAAGATTTGATAAGTAATACTTTAAGAAATCTCAGCACTTTATAATTTTTTATTAAAAATAGAAAATATGCATGGGTGCCATACATATTGCATTTAAGTATTCCTTATCTTTTTGAAGTATAACATAGGTGTATCATAATTTAAAGCTGAATGTATTCGTTTATGATTCCAAAAATTATTATATCTTTTTAATTTTTGAT
>CASEHG010000184.1 GCA_949287565.1 uncultured Brachyspira sp. | reverse complement strand
TCTTGGTATTTGATGTATACTGATAGGAGTTTTGTATTTACTCCTAATCATGTATTAATTAGTTATGCTTCTTCATCAATGTTTATGAAATGGCTTGATGCTAGAACAGGCGGAAACTTTAATATTTATAAAGAAATAGCACATTCTGATCCTTCATTAACAAGTGAACAAAGGCTTCTAAATATTACATCAAAATATGGTCTTGGAAATGATATGGATACTGTTTTGCTTAATTGGATAGAAGGTATAAACAATGGAGATATTACAGGACTAAAGCTATCCGCTATAGATCCAGATGATCCAAAATTTAATATAAATGGAAGCATACCTTTATTGCCTAAATCATTAGTACTTTACAGCACTGCTAATAATACTCAAATAACAACCGGTGGTAAATTATTAACAAGACAATTAGGACAAACAGGACTTTCTGCAGTAATAAATACTTCTGTAAATAAAACAGCAGGAATTGCTTTAGCAGCAGATGTTGAAAATCTTACTATAAAGAAAGCAGCTAATTTGAACTCTTCAATTAAATATCAAAGAGCTAATTTAACAGACGAATTATTTTATATAGATAAAGTAATTGATTAATAAGATATATAGATAATAAAAAATAAAATCAGATTGTTATTATAAATGGCAGTCTGATTTTTTTTTCATTATTGCTAGCTATAAATGAGCTCAAAAATAGCTGACAACTAAAGTTATCAGCTGCTCATTTATAGCTTTAAAATTGCTAGCTATAAACTTCTTATTATATATAAAAAATCTCGCTTTAAAACATCTATCAGCTAAAGCTGATAGACGCTCGATTTTTTATTTTTTAATAACTGACAACTAAAGTTATCAGCTGCTCATTTATAGCTTTAAAATTGCCAGCTATAAACTTCTTATTATATATAAAAAATCTCGCTTTAAAACCTCTATCAGCTAAAGCTGATAGACGCTCAATTTTTTATTTTTGGTTATATATAAAAAATCTCGATTTAAAACCTCTATCAGATAAATCCGATAGATACTCAATTTAAAATCTTCTCAATTTTTTATTTAAAAATTATTATTTAGTATTGATTTTTTATAAAATAACTATATAATTAGTAATTATTATTAATAAGGACAGAGTATATGAACGATTTTGCTTTAACTAAACTTTCTTATGGAATGTATATTTTAACAACTATGGATAATGATAAACCTGTAGGCTGTACTATAAATACTTCTACTCAAATAACAGCTACACCTACAACTATTATGATTAGTGTTAATAGAAACAATTATACTAATGAATGTATAAAAAAACATGGTAAATTTGCTTTATCTATACTTTCAGAAAAAAGCGATTCTACATTAATAGGAGGGTTTGGATTTAGAAGTTCAAGAGATAATAATAAATTTGAAAATGTTGCTTATGAAATGAAAGAAGGTTTGCCTGTAATTAAAGCCGCAAATGCATATTTAGTATGTAAAGTAGTGAACAGTTTTGAAGTATATACTCATACTATATTTATAGGAGAGCTTCTAGATGCTGATATATTTGATAATCAAACTGCATCTATGACTTATTCTTATTATCATAATGTTGTTAAAGGCACAACACCTCCTAATGCTTCAACTGCTAATGCTTATAAGAAAGAAGATAGCAATAGCAATAAAGCTGTTTATAAATGTAAAACTTGCGGATTTGAATATAAAGGAGATATACCTTTTGAAGATTTACCAGAAGATTGGGTATGCCCTATATGCGGAGAACCTAAAAAGAATTTCGTAAAAGTAGAACCAAATAAAAATAAATCATCTGCAGTTTATAAATGCAGAACTTGTAATCATATATATAACGGCGATATACCTTTCGAGGATTTACCAAGCGATTGGAAATGTCCTATATGCGGTGAGCCTAAAAGTAACTTTGAAAAAATCTCATAATAATAAATCAAACTAATTTTTACCCCAATTTTACGGCAGTGTATAGAAATATGCACTGCCTTATATTTGCATAAAATCATTCAATCATATTTATATTTA
>CASEHG010000183.1 GCA_949287565.1 uncultured Brachyspira sp. | reverse complement strand
TTTTTTTAATGTTATTAATGAGTGCTTCTGCATTTGCAGCTAGCGGTTTTGAGTCAGCATTAAATATTCCATTGCTTATTTCTGTTGGCATACCTATTGGAAATAGCGGTGAAAAACGTAATGTGGATGTGGTTTTAAATAGCGGAATTACTGCTCAGCTTGGATACGGACTATATTTAGATAATGGTATTGGTGTAAGTGTATTAGGTGAAATAGGATATGCTTATAATCAATTTGCAAACTATTATCCTAATAGACAAAATAAAGAATCAATTATTACTGCATTTCATAATTTTCAATTAGGTTTGCTTCCTAAATTCAATATTAAAAATCTTTCTATAGGATTAGGAGGAGGATTAAAAATTCCTTTTTCAGGAGTTATAAAGACATACAATGAATATTCATCTTCAGAACGTAGTACTTATTATACAGATATGAATTTCCAATATATAAGAGATACTTATAATCAAATGTTTGTTATACCTTATATAAAACTAACATTTGATTTTTATACTCCAGAATTTGATGAGGATTCAGGTACTTTATCAGACAGTTCAGATGCTGGAGTAGGTTTATATTTAGGATATGATTTCGGACCTAAAGGTAAAAATAATGTAGGAAGTGACAGTTTTACTATTGGTGCTCAATTCAGCTTCAGAATAAAACCTGTTGATTAATATTAATTAAAATAGAGAAAAATAATAAGCATTGATTAGATATATAAATTTAATCAATGCTTTTTTATTTCAAAATTTTAACTTTTAGTTTTTGATAATAAAGTAATATCAGATATTCTCATATTCTTATCAACAGCCTTACACATATCCCATATTGTAAGAGCAGCAACACTTACAGCAGTTAATGCTTCCATCTCTATGCCTGTTTTATAACTGCATCGGCAATAAGATTTTATAACTATTCCGTCTTCTTCTAAAGTAAAGTCTAAAGATACTTTTTCTATATTGATATTATGACATAGAGGAATCAATTCAGAAGTATGTTTTGCCCCCATAATACCTGCAATCCTAGCAACAGATATAACATCGCCTTTTTTTATATTATTTTCTTCTATTAATTTAAGAGTTTCTTTTGATAAATATATTTTTCCTGTAGCTTCTGCTGTTCTTTTTACAATATCTTTATCTCCAACATCAACCATATTAGCATTACCGCTTTCATCTATATGCGTTAACTTATCACTCATTTTATAACCTCAATTTTTATTTATTAACCGCCTATCATACTTAATGATTCAGCGTCACTATAAGCACCATTTTCAGGCTTTCCTTCAATACATTTTATTATAGAGCCTCTTATATCATCAAAATCAACTTTAAACTTTATATTGCTATGCAAACAACTGAGTAAATATCCGTCAGATAATAATCTTATCCTATTGCAGTATTTACATCTAGCAGGTCTGTCATAATCTATAGAATCAAGTTTTTGACTGTTAAGATTATAATACTGAATAGTTTGAAGTTTAGCATTTATACTCTCAGCATATCTTTTTAACAATGGCAATTCTTCTTTACTCTTTTCATCATAAACAACAACATTAATCTTTAATTGAAAGCCCAACTCAGAAGCTTTTCTTATTCCTTTCATAGCATCGTATAAACTTCCGCCTCTAGTAATATACTTATATCTTTCACTGTCTAAAGTATCAAGAGATATATTTATTGAATCAAGCCCTGCATTTTTTAATTTCTCAGCAATACCATCAAGCAAAACTGCATTAGTAGTCATAGCTATTATATCTACTTTATCTATAGTTCTAATCATAGCTACAAGCTCATCAATATTTTTTCTTACTAAAGGCTCGCCTCCTGTTATTCTAACCTTTTTTACTCCTAATTCAGAAGCCTCTTTAACTACATTGTATATTTGTTCATAAGTTAAAATTTGACTATGTGTTTTTTTTATAATACCATCTTCAGGCATACAATATACACATCTTAAATTGCATCTGTCAGTAACAGAAACTCGTATATAATTTATTTCTCTATTAAAGGAATCTAACATCAACTATACTTCCTTTGACAATATCAGAAATTCCAATATCTATTTTTAATATACCATTAGCTTCAGAAAATGATGATATCATAGAAGAATTATTATACTTTATAAGTTTAACTAATAATTTCGTATCATCAAAAAATAAATTAATAGGTATATATTCAAGTCTTTCTGTGTCTTTTCTTTTAAAGTTTTCACTAATTACAGCCTTTATATAATTAGTATCATAATTTATACCTAAACAATTTAATATATAAGGCTTAACCATTATTTCAAAAGTCATAAAAGAAGAAACTGTATTACCAGGCAAAGCAAACACAGCTTTTTTACCTAATTTACCAAAGAATAAAGGTTTTCCAGGCTTCATAGCAACACCATGAAATATTTGATTAACTCCAAGCTCTAATAACTCTTTATGAACATAATCAAAATCTCCCATAGACACTCCGCCGCTTATAAGAACAATATCATTCTCATCTAATGCCTTAGATAATATTTCTTTTATCTCTTTTTCATCATCATTTACTTTTCCGTAAAACTTACTATTACAGGATAAAGCTGAAGTCCTAGCAACAAGCATAGGAGCATTAGCATCATATATCTGTCCTTCTTTTAAACTTTCTCCTATATTTGCTATTTCATTACCTGTAGATATTACAGCAGTATTTATTTTCTTTTTTACTTCTACATTATTATAACCAAATCCTGCAAGTATAGCAACATCTTTAGGCAAAAGCATTTTTTTATCTAATATTTTATCTCCGGATTTTTTATTATTGCCTTTTTTTATTACATTATTGGTTATTTCTTTTTTAGTGAAATTAATAATTGTTTTGCCATTTTCTTTCTTCTCTTCTATCCACTCTACTCTCTGAACTGCATCGCAATTTTCAGGCAGCATAGCACCTGTCATTATTTTTATACATTCTCCGCTTTTGACTTCAATTTTATCACAAAGTCCTGCATATATAATTTTATCTTCAATTAAAACATAACTATTTTTATTTTCATCTTCTTTTTTATAAGCATATCCGTCCATAGAGGATTTACTAAAAGGAGGATCATCATTCAAAGCATAAACATCATCAACCAAAACTCTGTTATAAGAATCAAGTACTGATATTTTTTCATTACCATAATCTTCAGAATTTTTTAATACCAATTCCAAAGCTTCATTCGGATGTAAAAAAGTTCTAGCCATATAAACTCCTATTATTGCAATATATATTTGTTAATTTTATAAAGTTACAGTTCCAAAAATATAATGTAATGAAAATTATATTTAAAGTTTTTTAATTGCAGTAAAATCACTTACAATTATTGAATACTTATATTTTATAGTTTATACTTTCCGAATAATATTGTAATTTATAATAAATTAATTTTTTATTTTTCTTCTATTTTCTGCTTTTGCCCTTACAAGTATAAGTTCCGCTGCTATACTTATTGCTATTTCTTCTGTACTCTCTGCACCTATTGCTATTCCTATTGGAGCATGCACTCTTGATATAATTTCATCAGTATAATTTTCTTCATTTTTCAATCTCTCTTGCAATGTCTTTATTTTATTTTTACTTCCTATCATTCCAATATACAATGCATTAGTTTTCAAAGCATTTTTTTCAACTATATAATCATGAGAATGTCCCCTTGTAATTATCACTATATAATCTTTATCAGTAATAGTTATTTTATCAAAAACATTTTCATAATTTTCTACTATTATTTTACTAGCATTAGGAAATCTATCTTTATTTGCAAACTCTTCCCTATCATCTATAACAATGCAATTAAAACCTATTTTGTACAAAACTTCAACCAAATCATATGATACATGTCCGCCGCCGAATATATAAACATTGCTTTCTTTATCCTCAATTTCTTTTTTCAAATTACTTATCGTATCTTTATTATTATTTAAATATACAAATGATATCTCAGCACTTCCGCCGCATACCATACCAATTCCGCCTGCTTCCTGAGGAGTTAAATTATATTTTTTAATAGAACTTTCTTTATTATCTAAAAATACATAAGCATCTTTTAAAGCTTCAAATTCCAATAAACCTCCGCCTATAGTACCGATACTTTTTTGTTTATCATCTTCTTTATATACTATCATAAAAGCATCTAATGTTCTAGGAGCAGAGCCTGATATTTTAAGTATTTTTATTAGTTCTGCTTCTATATTATTATTTATAAGTTCCAAAGCTTTATCTAATATTTGCTTATTATTCATTTTAATTTCCTATTAAAAGTAGTTTCAAATAATATTATAATAAATTTTTTGTAATTTTTAAATAAAATTCTAAAAAAAATTTATCTTTATATTGAATATTTTTATTTTTTGTATAAACTTCTAAATAATAATAGTTTTTTAATTATAAAATTAGAATTGCATTATGGAAAAGAAATATTTCAAATTAATCTCATTAAACATATCAAAAGATACAGGCACAGTAAAAACTCCTGTAGAAAGTATCACTTTAGTAGAAGATAAAGGCGTTCTTAATGATGCCCATTTCGATAAATTAAAAGACAGACAAGTTTCTTTACTTGCTATTGAAAATATAGAATATACTAATGATAAAATGAAAGCCAATCTAAAACCGGGTGATTTTGCTGAAAATATCACAACCAAAGATGTTGAGCTTTATAAACTGCCTATAGGGACAAAAATGTATATAGGAGATACTATAGTAGAAGTTTCTAAAATAGGAAAAGCATGCCATCATGGATGCGATATAAAGCAATTAGTAGGCGACTGTATTATGCCTAAAAAAGGTATATTTGTAAGAGTTATTAAAGGCGGGGAAATAAAACTTGAAGATACTTGTTATTACTGTATCTGACAGAGCTTTTAAAGGCATTTATGAAGATAAATCAGGTGCTGTTATAGTAGAAACTCTTGAAGATAACTTAAAAGAAAAAATTACAAATATTGAAAAAGTCATAGTTCCAGATGAATATGATACTATATTAAACACTTTAAATGAAAATAAAAATAACTTTGATATTATAATAACCACAGGAGGAACAGGGTTATCTCAAAGAGATGTAACTCCTGAAGCTACAGAGGCATTTTGTAAAAAAGAAGTTAGAGGAATATCAGATTATATAAGACAAGAATCAATAAAAGATACAATATTTGCAACTCTTTCAAGAGGATATGCTGGAATTAATGATAATGTATTTGTAGTAAACTTTCCTGGAAGTAAAAAAGGTGCTGAATATTGTACTAATTTAATTATTCCTTTACTAGAACATATTATTAGTATGATGAAAGGTAAAGGACATTAAAATATTAGCATATACAAAAAATAAAAACAAAATAAATTAAAAGGTGTTACTATGAAAAAAATAATATTTATAACTCTACTAATATCTTATTTATTTATATCATGCGGTTCTTCAAATACTACTGATAATACATCAAAAACTAATACAGAAAATAAAGATATATTAGTTTTGGCTGCTGCAAGCTTAACAGATGTAATTACAGAATTAGCTAATAACTATAAAACAGAAACAGGAACAACTGTTACATTCTCTTTTGCTTCATCAGGAGCATTACAAACACAAATAGAAGCAGGTTCTCCAGCTGATATTTTCTTTTCTGCTGCTCAAAAACAAATGGATGCATTACAGGAAAAAGATTTAATTGACACTGATACAAGAAAAAATTTACTTGAAAATAAAGTGGTATTAATATCTCCAACAAATTCAAATTTAAATATAAAATCATTCACAGATATGACAAATGCCAATGTTACTAAAATAGGATTAGGAGAGCCAAAAAGCGTACCTGTAGGACAGTATTCTGAAGAAATATTAAGTAATTTATCTATATTAGATACAGTTAAACAAAAAGCTGTTTATGGTTCTGATGTTAGAAATGTACTTTCTTGGGTTCGCACTGGAGAAGTTGACTGCGGTATAGTTTATGCTACAGATGCTCAAATAGCAAATGACATTAATATAATAGCGGAAGCTCCTGAAGGCACTCATAAAAAAGTTATTTATCCTATAGCTATAGTAAAATCTTCAGCAAATAAAGAAGAAGCTAAAAAGTTTATAGATTATATATCTAATGATAAAGCTGCTGAAGCATTTAAAAATTATGGATTTACTGTAATAAAATAAGATTATGGAATATACTCCATTAATACTTTCTATAAAAACGGCATTATATTCTACAATAATAACTTTCTTTGTAGGAATATATGCCGCTATTATAGTAGTAAAAATCAAGAAATTCTCATCTCTATTTGATATAATATTCACACTTCCTCTAGTACTTCCTCCTACAGTAGTTGGATTTTTTCTTTTATTATTTTTTGGAAGAAATTCTTTTATAGGAGGCATAGTAGATAAATTAGGATTTCCTTTTGTATTTACATTAAGAGGGGCAGTATTAGCTTCATTTATAGTATCATTTCCTCTAATGTATAGAACATCAAAAGGAGCATTCGAACAAATAGATAAAAATATAATCAATGCAGCAAGAACATTAGGAAAATCAGAAAATTGGATATTTTGGAGAGTAATACTTCCAAACACATGGGATTCCATACTTGGAGGAACTATACTTTCATTTACTAGAGCTTTAGGTGAGTTTGGCGCTACTATAATGATAGCAGGAAATATACCAAATAAAACCCAAACAATGTCATTAGCCGTATATACAGCTGTTCAGGCTGGGGATAGAGAATTAGCTTTTAAATGGGTTATGGTAATTGTATTAATATCATTTGTAAGTATAATGATGATGAATGTTATATTACCTCTTTCTGATACTATAAAAAAGAGATTATAAAATATATGAGGTTTAATATTGGGTTTAATAGTTGATATAAAAAAGAAACTGTCTAATTTTAATTTAGATTTGCAGTTTGAAGTAAAAAGCGGAGTATTTTCTATTTTAGGAGCTTCAGGCAGCGGTAAAAGTATGGCTTTGAAATGCATTGCGGGAATAGAAAAACCAGACAGCGGATATATAGAATGTAATGGAAATGTTTTTTATGATTCTAAGAAACATATTAATATAAAGCCTCAAAAAAGAAATGTAGGTTTTTTATTTCAAAATTATGCCTTATTTCCAAATATGACTATTGAAGAAAATATTAAATGCGGTATAAGAGATAAAAAAAGCAACATTGATATTGAATATATCATGAAAAAATTCTTCATACATCATATAAAAAATAAAAGACCAAGAGAGATATCAGGAGGAGAACAGCAAAGAACGGCATTAGCAAGGATATTTGTATCATCTCCTAACATATTAATGCTCGATGAACCTTTAAGTGCTTTAGACTATCATATAAAATGGGAACTAGAAAAATTTATACTATCAACTATAAAAGAGTTTAACGGAACTACTCTATTCGTATCACATAACAGAGATGAAGTATATAGATTATCAGATAATATAGGAATAATAAATAAAGGTAAATTCGATATAATAGATTCTAAATATAATCTTTTTGAAAATCCTAAAACTTATTTCTCTGCACTTCTTACAGGTTATAAAAATTTTTCAAAAATAAAAATATTAGAAAATAAAAAAATAGAATGTATTGATTGGAATATAATATTAGAAATTAAAAATAATAATTTAGAAAATATAGAAAATGCTAACTATATTGGAATGCGTCCTTATTCTTTTTTTGACTATGATGATGAATATAATAAAAAAGACAATATATATATAAAATCAAAAATAACAAATATTACAGAAGATATGTTTTCTTATATTATAACTTTAGTTCCTTATAACAGTGAAAATCAAATAACTTGGAGATTAGATAAAGATAAATATAAAAATGATTATGAACTTGGAAAAGAAATAAATTTATCATTTAATACTGATGATATAATATTTTTAAAATAAATAAAAGCGGCAAGATTAGTAAAAATCCAACCGCTTTTATTTAGATACATCATTAATTATAAAAAATTAGTCATCGAATTTTTGTCTCATAATCTGTCCGTTTCCTGTTACCATAAGCTCCATCATATTATTTAATTTTAATTTATAATTGCCCCACTCTTTTTCTGCATCTATAACAGCAGCTTGAGGATATGCATTTTTTACAGCCTGTATAACAGCAGCAGGGAAAGCAGCATCTGGTATAGGAGCATATTCACTGTCTATATTTTCCCAATCTCCATTAGCTAAAAAGTCTATAGATACTCCATTTGATAATTGAACATCGAATTTTCTTCCGTCTCTTTCAACTTTCCAAATTTGAGTGCCAGGGAAAACTCTTTGTATAAATGAACTAGCTTGCTGAGGCAATGCTGAAGGCGGAACTACCATGTCGGCAAAAAGGCTTGAAGCTGATAAAATAAATAATGATGCTAAAAAGATAGATAATTTTTTCATGATTCACTCTCCTTAAATATTAATATATGTAAATTATCTTTACAATTATAAGTATAGCACTTTTATAATATTTGTCAAGTTTCTTTACAATATTTTTACCTATTTTTTACATTATTTTTTATTTTTTTTATTAATTCTTTTAAATCTTTAGGTAAAGGAGCTTTTACTTTGATTATTTCATCAGTGATTGGGTGATTAAATTTCAAACTATATGCATGTAAAGCCTGTCTATTGAAAAATTTTTCCGGAATAATACCTTTTTCTATAAAATCATCAAAAACTTTAGGGCCATATTTACCGTATATCTTATCACCTACCATAAAAAAGCCTTTAGAATATAAATGTACTCTTATCTGATGCATTCTTCCCGTATAGAGCCTAGCCATAACAACAGCATAATCTCCTATTCTTTTTATAGTTTTAAAAGAAGTTTTTGAATATTTTGAACCTTCTATATTTTCTTTATGGAGCGTTTGAAATCTTCTGTAATATTCATGCCCGCTTTCAAGCATATAGCCTTCAACAGTGAATTTATCCTCTATATCTTTGGCATTTTCTATTATGGCGATATATGTCTTTTTTATTGAATTTCTTTTATACTGCTTTCCATTTACTTTTCTTCCTGCAAGCATAGCACAAAAATTAGATGCTGATTTACTGCTTCTTGAAAGAACTACGCATCCGCTAGTTTCTCTGTCTATTCTATTTAGCATATTTATATTGCTGTTAAGCATATTTTTAACAATAGTATGAAGTGTGTTATGATAATATTTTCCAGATGGTATAACAGGTAAATTAGCAGGTTTATTCGCTACAATTAAATCACCATCATCATATACTATAGTAACATTTTTATCTACTTCAGGCTCTTTCATTCCTATGATATGATAGGCTATCTCATCGCCTTTTTTTACAGCTCTTGTATATTTTACTTTACTATTATTAAGAAGAACTAAACCCTGACCTATTAAATCCTGCCATTTATTTCTTGAATAATAAGAAAATCTATCTCCCATATATTTATCTAATCTAGTATTTTCTTCAATATCTTCTTCTATACGGCATTTTCTTATTACAGATTTTTTATATAATTCATCTATATTTTCATTTAATTTATTTTTTTTCTTTCTCATGAATATGATTATACTAATAGTATAAAAAATTGTCAAAATATTTATTATTATCACTAATAAAAATTAAATATTAATTATGTTATAAGTTTTTAAATAGATAAACTCTCTAGCAATAATAAAAATAAACTATCAGCTGATAACTTTAGTTGTTGGCTAACAATATTTAAAATAAAAATTCTGAGCCTCTAGCAAGTTTACTTATAGAGCCTTTGACACAGGTACGCATAGATAGCAACAATATAAACTATTATTTTGGATTAATGATTCTTAAAAATTTAGTATAAAAAGGAGTAGAGAAAGTTATAGCATCTCCCTTAAACACAGATACAACCTCACCGCTTTTAGCCTCAATTTTTCTTCCTTCATAATTAATAATAAGAGTTCCTTCCAAAACATAATAAATTTCATCATATCCAAGAACGCATTGCATATCTGTATTATCTAATTCCATTAACAAGCATTTTAAATGACATCTCTCATACTCATTAAAAACATCAGTTACATAAGAATTATCTTCGTACTTCTTTTTATTAGAATCTATATCAGAGATTGATTTTTTCACTAATGTTTTTTTATGTGTATTTGAATCATCTAATTTATATCCTGAAGCAGTACCTGTATTCAACAAATCGCAAACAACTTTATTTACAATAGATTCAATATTTTTCATATCTTCCATAATAGTAAAACTCCTTTAATAATTAAGGTATGATACTCCATATATCATCATGAGGCCTAGCAATAATAGTATGTCTGCATTTAGCATTTAACTTTTCTACAGCCATTTCAGCACTTTTTATAGCCTCTTTAATATTAGATATACTGCCTGCTATAATGATAACAACTATTCCAGCACCTATAAGTTCTTTATCTATAACTATCACATTAGATGCATTTAATAAAGTATCCAAAGCACTAATTGTGGCAATATATCCTGTAGTCTCTATTATTCCAATAGATAAATTTAAATTTTCCATTAAAAATTTTTATGAATTAATCCTCTTTAATACTTCAACTATAACATTTTTTATAATCTTCTCATCTGTTATATTACATTTATTCACCAAAATTTTTATTGTCTGCTTAATTATTTCAGTGGTATCATCACTATTAGAAACTTTACTACTACAACTGCAAGCACAATTTTCATCACCATATACTATTTTTATTCTTTTTGATCTTATAATATCCATAGCACTAGGAGTAAAAATAACATTAGAAGGTACATATATAGTATCAGAATTGCAATTTATAAGTTCATGAATATTTTGAGTATTGTAAACTATTTTATTTTTATTCATAATAATCACTCCTAAAAATTATAAAATAGAATTATATAATTCATCTATAGGCGAAGGCAATATACAATAATCAACTATAAGACCTTCATCTTGAGCCCTTCTCATTCCTGCTTTAACAGCTTCTTCAACAGCACTTACCTTACCTGTCAAAGTAATATAAGATTTTCCTCCTATAGCAAAACCAAGTCTTACATTAACAATAGAAACATCACTAGCCTTAGCAGCATCATCAGCACCCTGTATGGCTGAAGCTATAGAAAAATACTCTATAACACCAATAGCCTCTCTAGGAAAATCAGATAAAGTACCATTAATAGCCTCTATTACAGTTTCATGAATATTAGCTATAACAAAAGAATTAATAACTGAAACGCCACCTATTTCAACACCTGCTCTTTTAGATGATTCTACAGCTCCTACATCTCCAGTAAATATAACAATATATTTTCCGGGACATACAGAGTGCGATCTTAAAATTTTAACATTGGCGGCTTTACCTATATGATCCGTAACTAATATACCTCTAGCTATGCTATTTAATTCTATCATTCCTATAGACTTCATTTAACATTCTCCCCATTTATAACTATTTTTTCAGTATCAACTGACTCTACAATACCATTTATACTAGAATGTATATTAGCCCCAACTTTATCCATTGGTACTGCAGCTATAATTTGTCCCTCACTAACTGAATCACCTACCTTTACAACAGCTTCGGCAGGCATTCCTATATGCTGTCTTAATTCTATAGATACCTTTGAAACATTTATTTCTTTAGGATTATCCATATCTACTTCAACATGAGAATATTTATCCAATCCCAAAATAGTAGTCAATCTATTTGTTGATACTCTCCTATATTCTATAGAAGGATGAACTCCATAATCTTTTACATTCCTATCAGGTTTAATATTAGCTTTTCTCAAAAGAGATTTAACATATATATTCATATTTGAAGGATTTATACCCATAGGACAAGAATAAAGCTCACATATTCCGCATTCGCAGCAGAAATTTGCTTCTTTAAGTTTATCTAAAGTATGCTCGCTATTATTTTCTATATTCTCCAAATCAGCAAAAGCAACAGAACGCATAACTAAATGAGGATGAATTTTATGCCCTATTAAATTTCTAGGACATAATTCAGAACATGCACTGCATTGTATACAAGAACATTTTGCCATAGCCACAATTTTAGAATAATTTACTTTTTTCTTTTTCACTAAATAATGATCTTCATCAATAACTATCAAAGCACCTGTTGTTTTTTTAACAGAAAGATTACTTGTTTCAGTTATATGATAATATCTTCCCATCATAGGGCCTCCTACTATCACATATTTATTATCATCTTTTACATTTGCCTGATAAAGTATCTCTCTTAAATTTGCTCCGATAGGTACTTTAACAATACAAGGATTTTCAACCTCTCCCAATATTGACATATATTTTGAAGTTACAGGTTTATCGCTTAGGCTGTCATAAATATTACATAAAGTAGCAACATTAAATACAACGCATCCAACCTCTAAAGGTATGCCACCAGCTTTAATAACTCTTTTAGTAATATTATATACCAAAGTTTGTTCATCACCTAAAGGATAGAAACTTTTGAAAGCCTTTATTTCTATATGAGCATTTTCTTTTTTAATAGCTTCCTCTAAAGCCTCTATCTGTTTTACATACTTTTTCTTTGTGCCTATAATTATATGCTCTGCAGATACTTCTTTACCTATAATAGCAAGAGCCTTAACTATCTTTTCAGCATATTTAAGCATAAGAAATTGATCCGTTTTTAAAAGCGGCTCACATTCAGCTGCATTAGCTATCAAATATTCCACTTTTTCCGGCAGCTTTATATGTGATGGGAAACCAGCTCCGCCAGCACCTACAATACCGGCATTATATATTTTTTCTTTTAAGCTCATATATAAACCTTCATTTTTTATTTAAATCTACCTGATCAACTATACCAACTATAACTGCATCTATAGGCAGCATATTCTTATCACCCTGAGCATTTCTAGCACCGCTTCCAGAAGTGATAATAACTATATCATCAATACCAGCACCTATATAATCACAAGCTACAACAATATTTAATTCTTTATTAGTATCCGGTTCAAAAACTCTTGTTATTAAAAGTTTGCTTCCGGATAAAGCTTCCTCTTTTTTTGTAGCCCATACACTTCCTATTACTTTTGCTAATACCATTAATAATTCCTCTTTATTACTTTTTATTCATATAGAATATTTATTTTATTCTCTTTAATATAATCCATAACAAGCGGCGTAATAATTGCATTGTTTCTGACTTTGATGCTAGAATAATCATTAACAATATCAATTATGTCGCTTTTAGTAATGACTCTTTTATCTATAAAGTCACAACAATTTCCTGAACTAACAATATTTTTATCATTATTTTCTTTAACATCTTTTTTAAAATATGACAAAAAATTGTTTTTATCCAATATAATAAGTCCGTAAGATTTAGCTGTATTTTCTAATTCTAATAACTTAGAAAATAATTGACTAGAAGCAGCATTTTTATAATTATTAAATTTGTTATTATCTTTTAATGCTATAACTTTTTTACCGTACAATAAAGCATTAATTATAAAAGAAGTATTTTCATCTTTGTATAGAAGATTGGATATACATGATAAAATTTCTGCAGACAAATCATCTATTATGATAGCAGAATAATCATCAATATTAATATCATTTGCAGAAGAAGCAATATTCAAATTATATCCTATACTTTCCAATTCATTTTGAAAACAAAAACCATGAGATAGAACAAATATAGAATCTACATATGTTTTATTTAACTGATTTATTACTTCTAATACAATCTTTTTTAATGTCAAATCGTCCATACTTACTCTGAGTCCTTGTTATTATTTACTAAGCTCATAGCTATACCTAAAGGCGTAACTAAAAACGGATTTTTTGGCTTTATAGTCTGAACATTAGTTTCTTTTTCTATAATACCTTCAAATCCATCTAAACAAACTGTACCGCCTACCAAACATATTAAATCAACATTATAATCTTTTATATGTCTGTTTATTATACTTCCCACTTTCTGTATAACAGGCATAACTATTCTAAATATCTCTTTTGAATTGTTTTTATCTTTCTTTTTATTTTCAGCCTCATTAAAAGGAATTCCATAGTTACCAGCAATAGTAAGAGTAAAATGCGTTCCTCCTGTAGGTTCGTCAGCAGTATATATCATCTTTCCGTCATTAAATATAGCAATACCGGTAGTTCCTCCGCCGACATCAACAACAGCACCATTTTTTATATTTAATATATAATTTGCCGCTTCAGGTTCTTCTATAACATTCAAAACCTCAAAACCTGCACTCTCAGCCACATATCTATGCGTAGCAACCGATTTATCATGAACACCGGGAGGCATAGCAATAGCAGCATTTACAAGCTCAACCCCAAGCCTTTTTTCCAATTTTCCTTTTAATTCTCTAACAATAGAACAAGCTTTTGAATAATCTACAACAAGCCCGTCCCTTACAACTTCAGCATATTGCAATTCAGTAGCTATAGGCTTTCCGCTAGAATCAACAACTACCAATACAATATATGCTGTACCTAAATCTACACCTACATATAATTTATCATTTATATTGAAATCATTTACTTTTTCTATACACTCAGTAGTTTGATCTATAAGTGAATTAACATGTTCAAATGAAAAACTCATAAAATGATTTCTCCATAACCTTGATTAAGCAAACCGCATGCATTAGCCTCATCAAAATCTATATGCATAGCAGGCATAAATTGATCATTTACTCTTGCAACAACCTCATCAAATATTAAAGATCTAATACCATAAACTTTCACTTTAACTATCTGCCCATTTTCTATATTCCACTCTTCAGCATCTTTTTTTCTTAAATGAATATGTCTTTTTGCAATTATAACAGAATTTTTAGCTTCTATGCGTCCCTTCTCACCAACAATAACTATACTTCCTGCCCCTTGAAGATATCCGGACTCATTAATCGTAATATCTTTAACACCTAAAGCCCTAGCATCAGACAAAGACAACTCAACTTGAGTATTTTTTCTAGTAGGTCCCAATATAGCAACATTACGCATTTCAGACTTTGGTCCTACAAGTTTAACTCTCTCCCCGCTTAAATACTGTCCCGGCTGAGAAAGCTCCCTTTTAGGTGTCAAAGAATAATCAACTCCAAATAATGTTTCCAAATCTTTTGGGGACAAATGAACATGTCTTGCAGATATCTCTACTTTTATAATCTTTCTTTTATTTAGTTCATACTTAATGGAATCAGATACATTATTAATTAAAAGCGACTGTTCATTCATTTAGTTACATCCTTACCCGTATATGCCATTAACATCAATATATAAATAGCACTGCTCATACGATTTAATAATTTAATGAGATCTTCTCTTTCATTTTTCAAAGCATTATAGGCTATTAATTCTGCTTCTCTAACTGCCGTTCTTATTAAATTAAGTTTTATAACAGTGTACGGCATATTATAATTAACAAATATATGATCGCAGCCAAAATACTCTTTGGGATGATGAGATATTTTTCTAATTTCTTCCTCTGTCAATCCAAATATAGTATCAAATTCAAAACCTTTATTTGAAACCTCTGAATATAATATTGTATGAATAAGTTTCTGATATTTTTTCAAATACTCTAATAACTTATCCTCATGCCTTTCTTTAAACTCGTATTGTATATCTACTATTAAAGCAAGCATGCTGTCTAATTTTCCCCTAAACATTATTCTAGGGTGATTCTTTTCTACTAATACATTATTATACAAATGGGTATAATTCTCAGGTTTAGTATCTAATCTCTTATTTGTTTCATAATCTATATAGTACCCCATATTTTCTATTTCTCTTATACCATAAGATTTAGGACTTGATGTAGAACTTCCAATATTAAGATTATGATTCTTAGATACTATTTTTAGTTCTATTTTGCGGGAAGCCAAATATTCTTTAGCAGAAGGTGTAACAAAAACCCCTTCCTCTATAAAATATTCTGATACATCTTTATTGAGTATTTCACTTCTCAGCATTTGTTCTGTCAAAACTTTCATAAATAAACCTATACATTATTTGTTTATATTATTCTTGTTTATCACTATTATTAGCAGGAGTATTATTAGGAAGCAAAGATTCAACTTCTTCATGAGGTCTTGGTATTACATGAACGCTTATTAATTCTCCTACTTTAGAGGCTGCTGCTGCTCCGGCATCTGTTGCAGCTTTTACTGCTCCTACATCACCTCTTACCATAATTGTTACTAATCCGCCGCCTACTAATGTTTTTCCTACTAAGTTAACATTAGCTGCTTTCACCATAGCATCTGCTGCCTCTACTGCTGATACTAAACCTTTAGTTTCGATCATACCTAAAGCCATAGAACTTGCCATATTTATT
>CASEHG010000182.1 GCA_949287565.1 uncultured Brachyspira sp. | reverse complement strand
TATCTAGAGGCTAGAAGCAAAGGAAAGACAGGCGAGGCAATAAAAAAACTTATGGGACTTCAGCCCAAAACTGCTACGATAATAAAAGACGGAGAAGAAAAAGAGATAAAAATTGCAGATGTAAAAGTTGATGATATAGTATTAGTTCGTCCGGGTGAGAAGATTCCTGTTGATGGAGAAATAATAGAAGGATACAGCAGTGTTGATGAATCAATGCTTACAGGAGAGAGCATACCTGTTGAAAAGAGTGTAGGGGATAAAGTAGTTGGTGCTTCTATAAATAAAACAGGAAGTTTCAAATTTAAAGCTCAAAAAGTAGGAGCTGATACTGCATTAGCACAGATTATAAAACTTGTAGAAGATGCTCAGGGTTCAAAAGCTCCAATAGCACATATTGCTGATGTTGTTTCTTCATACTTTGTACCTGCTGTAATAACTATAGCTTTGATATCAGGCATAATATGGTTTATAGCTCTTCATAATTTCGTATTTTCTTTAACAGTATTTGTATCGGTACTTGTTATAGCTTGTCCTTGTGCTTTAGGGCTTGCTACACCTACTGCAATAATGGTTGGTACTGGAAAAGGCGCTGAACTAGGAATACTTTTTAAAAATGCTGAAGCCTTAGAAGTTTCTGGAAAAATAAATGCTGTTATGTTCGATAAGACAGGCACTCTTACAGAGGGTAAGCCTTATGTTACTGACATTATTTCTGATGATAAAGACAAACTTCTTTTGATAGCGGCAAGTGCTGAAAATGGAAGCGAACACCCTTTAGGCGAGGCAATAGTAAGAGAGGCCAAAGAAAAAAATATTAAACTTCTTAATATAGAAAATTTTAAAGCCATAGCTGGTTTTGGTATAGAAGTATTCATTGATAATAAAAAAGTTTTAATGGGCAATGATAAGCTAATGAATAAAGAAAATATAAGTACAGAAAATTATAATTCATATATGGATAAACTTTCAAAAGAAGGTAAGACTCCTATGTATGTTGCCTATGACAATAAACTTTTAGGTATAATAGCAGTTGCTGATAAATTAAAAAAAGAAAGCATAGAAGCAATAAACAGACTTCACAAACTTGGAATAAAAACTGCAATGATTACAGGTGACAACAAAAACACAGCAAATTCAGTTGCAAAAGAAGCCGGTATTGATATTGTATTTGCAGAAGTACTTCCAGAAGAAAAATCTAATGAAGTAAAAAAACTTCAGGATCAAGGCTTAACTGTTGCTATGGTAGGTGATGGTATAAATGATGCACCTGCTTTGACTCAGGCTAATGTTGGTATTGCCATTGGAAGCGGTACCGATGTTGCTATAGAAAGTGCTGATATAGTATTGGTAAAATCAAACACTAATGATGTTGTAACTGCCATAGAATTAAGTAAGGCTACAATGCGAGATATAAAACAAAATTTATTCTGGGCTTTTTGCTATAATGTAATAGGCATACCTATTGCGGCAGGAGTTTTGCATGTATTCAGAGAACCTTTAATAGCTTCTTCCATAGGAGGTTTTTTAACTGCTATTATGGGTAAGGATTTACTTTTGAATCCTATATTTGCTGCTCTTGCTATGAGTTTAAGTTCTGTCTCCGTTGTTACTAATGCTTTGAGATTAAACTTTTTTAAGCCTAGCAAATAAACTTATATTAATAGCTACTAAGTTTTTTAATCATACTTTACTCTAAAATCTATGTAAATTAAAGTTAATTTTAATTTACATAGATTGTTTTTTATATTTCTAAACGCATGCAGAGCATATCTCATAAATAATAATAAGTTATAATTCAAATTCCTCTAAAAAATAAAATTCTATTTTTACATGCGTTGAATAAAGTTAAAAATCTAAATAAATCTTGGGCGGGTGCTGTAATTTCTAATTCAGCAGTAGAATAAACAAAAATCATAATTTTAAATTAAGCAGAAAACTTAAAAGGGCGGGGATGTAAGTTATACTAAAATATATAAATTTTTTTTACAAAAAAATAAATTATAGGAAACTTTTAACAAAGTAATTCGTCTAATAAAGTAAATAGCATGCTATATTATTTTAATAATTGAGATGATTGACTAATTTTGTAAATAGGGGGAAAATTATAGATATAATAATGACTGTTCTTTATTTCGTTTTGATGGGATATCATTTTACAGGACGAACCATACATGAATATTTAGGATTTTTGATTTTTGTATTTTTTATACTTCATAATATAATGAATATTAATTGGTATAAAAATCTGCCTAAAGGAAAATATAATTTTAATAGATCGCTTAATACATTTATAAATGTTATGCTTTTTATATGTATGTTTGGATTAGTTGTAAGCGGTATATTATTTAATAGGATTTAGTAGAATTTTTAAATCTTAGCAGCATAAAAGTATTTAATAAAAAACTGCATATAGTTTGCAGCTATTGGGGATTCATATTGATGTCTGTACATTTGGGAATGCATTGGGGAATATTTATAAACATGAGCAAAAAAATTATAAATATAAAAAAACAAATATATATATTGATAGGTTTGATAATATCAGTATATGGAATAGTTTCTTTTATAAAGAGAGGTTTTTATATTAATATGTTTGTAATTGCCAAAGTTCCTAAAGCCGAAGAAGCTGCAGTATTTTTCTTTATGGATCATGTTGCTGTAATGGGAGTTTTTATATTCATTACTTATTACTTACATAGATTGAGCAATAAATTAAATAAGATGAGTATACAGCAAGGATAATAACTTTATAATTTTCAAAGTGCGGGCATAGATGTAATTAAGTTTTAAAATTTATTTACATACCCCCGCTCTTTATTATCTAATATATAATTTTTACTTTATTTTATCTTTCTGCTTTATTAGAAATCAAAGCACCCTCCCAGCTTTTATTGAGTCAGTAATTTATTTAACCGCCTTTAATCTGATAATTATTTATTAGTAGGTATTTTTTAATTAAACATTTTATCAGTATTGACAGATATATTTAAAAATATATAATTGAAAAAATGGGTTTTATTTTCAATAAATTTGATAATCTAATTTTCAGGATAATAGATGATAGTTTTAGAAAATGTCAGTAAAATATTTAAAACTGCTAAAAATAAACAGCTCAATGCAGTTAATAATGTATCTTTAAAAATAAACAAAGGTCAGATATACGGCATAATAGGTTTTTCAGGAGCCGGAAAATCAACTTTAGTAAGATGCATAAATTTGTTAGAAAGACCTACATCAGGAAAAGTTTATGTAGGCGGAGAGGAATTAACATCTTTAAAACCTAGAGAGCTTAGAGAAAAAAGAAAAAAAATAGGAATGATATTTCAGCAGTTTAATTTATTCGGTTCAAGAACTGTATTTAAAAATGTTGCTTATCCATTAAGATATAGAGGACTTTCAAAAGAAGAAATAGAAAAAAAAGTTATGTCTTTACTTGAACTTGTAGATATAAAAGAAAAAGCTTATGTTTATCCTTCTCAATTAAGCGGCGGACAAAAACAAAGAGTTGCAATAGCAAGAGCTTTGGCTAATGATCCGCAAATACTTTTATGTGATGAAGCTACAAGTGCTTTAGATCCTCAAACAACATCTTCTATATTGAAGTTATTAAAAAAATTAAATGAAGAACTTGGAATAACTATAGTTGTAATAACTCATGAAATGGGCGTTGTAAAAGAATTATGTCATAGAGTGGCAGTTATGAATAAAGGCTGTTTAATAGAGGAAGGAAATATATTTGAAGTATTCTCTCATCCAAAAAATCAAATAACTCAGGATTTTATAGATACTACTTCAAATCTATCTAAGATATACACGCTTATAGAAGAAAAACATAATATAACAGAATTAAAACAAGGCGAATGTATAGTAAGATTAAAATATAAAAAGGACAGTGTAGGAGAGGCTTTAATATCTCATGTTTCAAGAAAGTTTAATGTTGATGTTAATATAATATTTGGAAATGTTGAGCTTATAGATGAGAGCCTTTTAGGAGGACTTGTTGTTATACTTCATGAAAAAGAAAAACATGGCATAACAAAAGCCGTAGAGTTTCTAAATGAGCAGAATGTAGATGTGGAGGTTATAAAAGATGCTAGATATGCTGAATAATTTAATGCCTAATGTTATGGCTGATTTACCTAGACTTTATCAAAGCATAATACAAACTTTCGTAATGCTTTTTTATTCGGGTGTAATATCATTTTTCATAGGCGGATTTTTGGGAGTGCTTTTAATAGTTACTAAAAAATTCGGTATAATGGAAAATATATTATTATATGAAGTGTTAAGCAAAGTAATTAACTTTTTTAGAGCTATTCCATTTATAATACTTCTTGCAATGTTAGTACCTCTTACAAGATTTATAATGGGTACTGCAATAGGAGTAAAAGGAGCAATTATACCTTTAATATTCGGAACAGTTCCTTTCTTTGCAAGACAAATAGAAAGTGCATTATCAGAAGTTAATCCGGGTTTAGTAGAGGCTGCACAGTCTATGGGATCATCTCCTATAGCAATTATTTTCAGAGTATATTTAAAAGAAAGTATCGCTCCTATAGCAAGAGGAACTACTATAACAATAATTAGTTTAATAGGACTCACTGCTATGGCTGGAGCTGTAGGTGCAGGCGGACTTGGAACTTATGCCATACAATCAGGATATTATAGAAATAAATTAGATATTATATATGTATCTGTAATACTTCTTGTAATACTTGTTGGAATTATACAGGCTGTAGGAAATTTCATTGTGAAAAAAGCTACGCATTAATAAAAATTATTATGATATAAAAAAATTATTTAATATTAAGAGGGATTATTTATGGACACTTTATTAAAAAGAAGAAAAGCTGTATTGATAGGGGCAGGACATGTAGGTTCTCATGTAGGATATGCTTTAGCTGCTCAAGGTTTGGTTGAAGAAATAGTTTATATAGATATAGATGAAAAGAAGGCATTCTCTCAAGCTTTAGATATATTTGATGCTACAGTTTATCTGCCTCATAGAGTAGAAGTAAAATCAGGAAGTTATAAAGATATAGATGATGCCGATATAATGGTGGTATGTGCAGGACCTTTGCCTAATATGAATCAGACTAGAATGGATACTTTGGGTGCTACAATAGAAGTTATGAAAGATGTAATATCTAAAATAAAAAATACAAAATTCTCAGGAATCATAATTAATATTTCTAATCCTGCTGATGTTATTACTCATTATTTGCAAAATAAATTAAATTATGATCCTAAAAGAATAATATCTACAAGCACCACATTAGATTCAGCAAGATTAAGAAGGGCTATATCAGAGGCAATTAATGTTGATCAAAAGTCAATATATGCTTATGCTTTAGGCGAACATGGAGAAAGTCAAATGGTGCCATGGTCGACAGTTGCTATAGCAGGAAAACCTTTATTTGAACTTATGAAAGAAAAAGAGAAGTATTCAAAACTTGATTTAAAAGAATTAGCCAATAAAGGAAGAAGAGGCGGCTGGGACGTTTTAGAGGGTAAAGGCTCTACAGAATTTGGAATAGGTACTGCTTTGGCTGAAGTTGCACGTGCTGTACTTTGCGATGAACATAGAGTTCTTCCTGTTTCAGTATATTTAAATGGAGAATACGGACAAAATGATGTTTATGCTTCTGTTCCTGCTGTGCTTGGAAGAAACGGAGTTGAAGAGATAATTGAATTAAAAATGAATGATGAAGAGAAGAAATTATTTGATGAATCATGCAGTGTGATGAAAAAGAATTATGAATTAGCTTTGAATATGTAATAATATTATACTTAATTAAAACAAATTCTTAATCATATAAATTTATGAAATGGAATTGATTATATACAAAGAAGATAATGCTATGAAAAAAATTCTAATATAGAATTATTACTTTACATTAATTATTCATCTAATAATAAATATTTAAATATAATAAAAAATGGAGTTAAATAATTTTAAGTATTATTTTTTAATTAGGAGTTGAAATATAAATTATAGGAATTGGGTTATAATAGAGTAGATACTTATCTGGCAGATATTAATACATATATAAAAAATAATGCTATCATTATGTGATATAGCATGTTCTCTTATTAATTGTAATTTTGAATTAATCATTATATTTATTCTATGATAATTCTAGAAATTATAATTATAAAAGTTATATCGTTTAGAACAGAGAATACAAAAAATAATAAAAGCTTACCAATCTGTTGATGTTAATAATATATCAGTTTGGTAATTTTATACTTTTTGGTTAGGGGTAATTATGAAATATTTATTAAAGTTTTTTTTACTTATGAATATCATTTCTTGTGAAAGTTCAAATACTGAAGTTGTAACTGTGGGGCATATAGGTGAATTTGATTATGATATATGGAAGCAGATAGATGATGAGTTGAAAATTGAAAATGCAAGATTGGAGCTTGTATATTTTAAAGATTATGAGCTTTTAAATAAAGCTTTAAATAATGGAGATATAGATTTGAATTCTTTTCAAAACTATATTTACTTTGTGAATGAAACTAATGAGCATAATTATAATCTTCATATTTTAGGAAGAACTTTTGTGGCACCTATGAATATATATTCAAAGTTTCTTACTAATATAAATCAAATATCATCAAATGCTACAATAGCTATTCCTAATGATGAAGTAAATTTATCAAGAGCATTGCAAATATTAGAAGTGGCAAATATTATAAAGCTTGAAAGATTTGATAAAAATTTTTATAGTATATCTAATATCGTAGAAAATAATTTAAATATTCAAATTATTCCTATGGATGCTAGTGTAATTTATTTTAATATGGATAAGGTTGATGCGGCAGTTGTAAATTATGGTTTTATTTCAGATTATATAGATTATAATGTTATATATTATGATGATATATCTAAATATTCGCATCTTGGTCTTATGTCCTATGCTAATTTGATTGTGTGCAGAGAAAAGGATAAAAGTTCTAATCTTTATAAGTTTATAACAGAAAGCTATAGACAGAAAATAAAGAAGAATATAGAACAAAATTTATTAAATGGTCTTATTGCAGTTGACTAATATAATTATATAAGGAATACATATAATGAAAAAATTGTTATTTATTTTATTTTTATTGCTATTTATTATTTCTTGTAATTGTAGAAAAGATGAAGTAGTAAAAATAGGGTATATAGGCGAACTTGATATGAGTGTATGGGAATATGTATACAATGAGATGAAGGAGCAAAATATTTTGTTAGAATTGATACAATTTTCAGACTATTCTATAATAAATAAAGCTTTAAACAGCAAACATATAGATTTGAATCATTTTCAAAATTACGCTTATTTTGTTAATGCTACAAATAAAAATGATTATTATTTGAGCATTATAGATAAAACTTTTATAGCTTCTATGAATATGTATTCTAAAAATCTAACTAATTTATCACAATTAAAGCTTCATTCTAAAATAGCAGTTCCAAATGATGAAGTAAATTTATCAAGGTCTTTAAAAATATTGGAATCTATAGGATTATTAAGATTAACAAAGAAGAATAATGTCGATTATAATTTTAATACAAATGATATAAGAGAAAATTATTTACAATTAGAATTTGTAGCAGTTGAAGCAGATGATGTTTATTCTGTTATATCTTTTGTTGATGCTGCTTTTGTTAATTTAAATCTTAATTTTGATTTTAAAGATGAAAATATTTTATATTATGATGATCCTAGTAAATATGATTCAGATATGTATATCAATCTTATAGTAGCAAGATTGGAAGATGAGGATAATAGTGTTTATAAAAAGATAGCTGAATCTTATAAAAAAAGGATAAAGGAAACTGTTCAATTAGGAAAATTAGAAGGAATTATTATTAATTATTAATAGTTTTTATTGAAATTATTCAAAAAATAATATAAGCTAAATAAATTAATTTCATTAAAATTTAATAAAGGAGCGACAATGAAAAAATTTTTATTATTGATATCATCAGCTATATTATCATTGATGATATTATCATGCGGAAATAATTCTTCTGCTAATCAAAAGATAGTTAAAGTTGGTTTTGCAGGAGAGTCTGATTATCAAATTTGGAATCCTATAGTAGAAAAGTTAGCTGAGGAAGGAATAAAAGTAGAGTTAGTATCTTTCTCTGATTATACTATACCTAATCAGGCTTTAAATGACGGAGAGATTGATTTGAATGCTTTCCAACACTATGCATACTTTAATGATGAAGTATCAAATAAAGGATATGATTTAACTGCTATCGCTGATACTTATATATCTGCTATGAATATTTATTCTACTAATATCACAGATGTAAAACAATTAAAAAACGGCGATAAAATAGCTATACCTAATGACCCTTCTAATGGCGGAAGAGCTTTAAAAGTTCTTCAGGCTGCTGGAATTATTAAAGTAAGACCTGAGGCAGGAGATACTCCTAGCGTAAGTGATATAATAGAAAATCCTTTAAATATTGAAATAGTAGAAATGGATGCAGGTGCTATTTATGGTGTTCTTCCTGATGTTGCTTGTGCTGTTATCAATGGAAACTATGCTATAGATTTTGGTTTGAATCCTGGTTCTGATTATATATTCAAAGATGATCCTTCTATTTACAGCGGAAAATCTTTCGTTAATTTAATAGCAGCAAGAACTAAAGATAAAGATAATGAATTATACAAAAAAATTGTAGAAACTTATCAATCTGGAATAGTAGAAAAAGTTTATAATGAAAACTTTTTAGGTTCTTATCTTCCTGCTTGGAAAAAATAATTGAATAAAATTTGAATTATATAAAGAAAAGCATGGGATAATAAAAATCTCATGCTTTTTTATTATTTATACAATAAATCAAAAAAATCATCAGGATATCCATACATATTAATACTTCCATTTTCATCAATATCTATTTCAACATAAGTACCATTTATTATATCTTCTTTTTTATATCTGTCTGTTAAAAATTCCATTAGCTGATTTTCTGAACCATAAAGATGATTATTAATATTTCTTTGTTCTTCTATGTATCTGCCTGATATTAATATGTCCGGATATTCCATTATTTTTATTTTATTGCTTGATTCAATTTCTTTTTTTTCGTATCCTGTATAAAGAATTATTCCAAGATTAAGCTTTTTTATATTCGGCATTAATAATAAAAGTTCTTCTAATTGTTCTAATGGTTCTCCTCCTAATATAGTAACATTATCTATATTGTATTTTGAAATAGAATCTTTTATTTGATGAGTTAAATCTTCTATGCTTATTTCAATGCCGCCATTAAAATCATGCATAGATTCATTCCAGCATCCTTTGCATTTTAATTTACAGCCTTGAGTCCATATTACAAAACTATTACCAAAACCATAAATAGAAGAACTATTATTAATATGTGCTATACGCATTTATCTTACTTCTCTCACTAATGTAAGCTGAATTTTATTATCTTTTTTTACTTCCATTACTCT
>CASEHG010000181.1 GCA_949287565.1 uncultured Brachyspira sp. | reverse complement strand
TAATAATAAAATTATATTTTAAATAAAATGTATAGTTTTTTACTTTTAAAATCATATACTGTAATATAAAATAAAAAAAGGAGTGTAAATATGAAAGGATATGCGATGTTAAAAATAGGTGAATCAGGTTGGATTGAGAAAGAAAGACCTGCTTGCGGTCCTGCTGATGCTATTGTGAAACCTCTTGCTGTTGCTATATGTACTTCTGATGTACATACATTATGGGAAGGTGCTATAGGTGAAAGACATAATATGATTTTAGGTCATGAAGCTTGTGGTGAGGTTGTAGAAGTTGGAAGTTTAGTAAAAGACTTTAAACCTGGAGATAAAGTTTTAGTTCCTGCTATTACTCCTGATTGGAATAGTGTAGAAGCTCAGGCTGGATATTCTATGCACTCAGGCGGTATGCTTGCCGGATGGAAATTCTCTAACTTTAAAGATGGTGTATTTGGAGAATTCTTCCATGTTAATGATGCTGATGGTAACTTGGCTCTTTTACCTAGTAATATTGATCCTGTAGATGCTTGTATGCTTTCTGATATGGTGCCTACTGGTTTCCATGGTGCTGAGTTAGCTGATGTACAATATGGAGATAGTGTACTTGTTATTGGTATTGGACCTGTTGGTCTTATGGGAGTTGCTGGCGCTGCTTTAAGAGGAGCTTCAAGAATTATTGCTGTTGGTACTAGACCTAATTGTGTTGAAGCTGCTAAAAAATATGGTGCTGAAGAGTTCATTAGCTATAAAAACGGAACTATTGATGAGCAAGTTTTGAAAATGACTAATGGTAAAGGTGTTGATAAAGTTATTATTGCTGGCGGCGGTGTTGAAACTTTTGCTGAAGCAGTTCGTTCTTTAAAACCAGGCGGTAAAATCGGAAATGTTAACTATTTAGGTAAAGGTGATTATATACAAATTCCTAGAGCTGAATGGGGTGTTGGTATGGGGCATAAAGCTATACTTGGAGGACTTATGCCTGGCGGAAGACTCAGAATGGAAAAACTTGGTGCATTAGTAGCTTCTGGAAAATTAAATGTTCATCATTTGGTTTCTCATGTATTTGACGGTTGGGAAAATCTTGAAAAGGCTTTATTTATGATGAGAGATAAACCTGCTGATTTAATTAAACCTGTAGTAAGAATTGAGAAATAATAGTTTTATATAATAAAAAAGCTGGCGGGTATTAAAAATATCTGCCAGTTTTTATTTTTATTAATTTATTAAGAAAAAAATCGCCATTCAATATTTATATTTTTGAACTAATTAGAAATAAAAGTTACTGCTAGAAGTTTTATTTACATTTTTAATCTATTCAGACGCACGGTGAATATATTATTAGATATAATTTAAATTTTAATTAATATGCGATCTTATATTTATGATTTGCCTCAGCGTGCGGAATGGATATTCTCAATTTAAATAAATCTTGGGCGGGTGCTTTAACTTCTAATCAAGTTTTAAAAAATAATTAAATCCAAAATTTTATTTAATAGCTATAAAGGAAAAGGGCGGGCGAATGTAGTAAAATTAATCAAAAAGCTGTACCCAATATAATTTTCCGTTACTGTCTTTATAAACGCCTATACCTATATAGCTATGACTGGCTATAATATTGTTATAATGTCCTTGAGAATTTATCCATGCTTCCATTACAGCCTGAGGTGTTTTTTGATATCTTGCTATATTCTCAGCTGAAGGTTCTCGGCAGCCTTCTATTTCTTTTGATACCGTATAATAAGCAGTTTTATTTGGTCTAATATGATCAAAAAGAATTGATATTTCTTCTGCTCTTATAGCAGCTGCTCTACTTAATTTTTCATCTAATATCAAAGCATATCTTCCAATATCTGCTCTGGTTTGATTTACCAATTCAAATACTTCCTGTATTTCACTATTATTAGGTTCATATTTACTATTGCAGGATAATATGATAAAAGCAAATAACAATATAAATAGACTTTTTCTAATCATAATAAAATCCTTATTAAAAAAGGTAATTAATTTTATAAATCAAATTTTACTTCATCTTCTCCTTCATAACAATATCTGCACACGCATTTATATATATCATCTCCTATTACAACTCTGTCAACATCTTTAACTATTCTCTTTGAATATATTCCCTTTCTTCCGCAGTCGCATTTACCGAAAACTTTTGTATGTATATCAATCAAATCTTCTTCTATTAATGCAGATACACTTTCCCAATAATTTCTTTTATAGTCCATATCAAGAGAGGCTATACAAAAATTGGTTTTGCAGTTTCTTTGAGTGCATGTTTTTATGAGTTTTATAAAAATGGAAGTGTCATTTAAAAAACAAAATTCATCTATTCCGACAATATCATATCTTGCAATATAATTATAAATATTTTCAATATCTTTTCCAATATTATTTTCAATTTCTTCTTCAGTGATTATATCTATTCTTTTATCTAAATAAACATTTTTATCACGGCAGAAATATCCCCTAAAAGAAATTGCTGGGTATATGAATAATATTTTTATATTTTTATTTTCAAGTAAAAGATAATCTAAAGTTTTAATTAAATATTTTGATTTTCCTGCGAACATAGGTCCGGTAATTAAATGATTCATAAAAGTCCAATATTTTAAGTGAATTATAATATTATATCATTAAAAAATGTATATATCAAATATAAATGCTGTAAAAAAGTATATTATAATTGGTTTAATTTTTATGTAGATATGTTATAATACAATGATGAAGTTTAGGAGTTAATTATGACATATTATGATGCAGCAAAAATTATATTAGAACAAAGCGATGTTCCCATGAAGGTCAATGAAATATGGGAAAAAGCTTGTGAATTAGGTTATGATAAAAAAATAGCTGAAACATTAAATGGCAAAATGAGTAAAACACCTATTGCAAGTTTAGGAGCGAAAATTTATACAGATATAAAATTTAATCCTGATACTACAATATTTGTTAAAGTTGGAAGAGGACAATTTTTCTTAAAAGATAAAATAAATAATTCTAATCAGAATTTAATAAATGAAATTAATAATTTAAGCGAAGAAGATGATGCCGAAGAGGTTACTGAAAATACAATTACAAATAAAAAAATATTAGAAGAAGATTTGCATATACCTCTTACAAAATATTTGTACTCAATGAAAATATATTCCAAAACTATAAATGCAAATGCTGCTGATGTTAACTTGAAAGGCAAAATGAAATGGGGTACTCCTGATATAGTGGCTGTTACATTCAAAGATTATATTAATAAATCAGTTTTGGAATTGTTCAATCATATCAATTTACCTACTACAGAGCTTTATGCTTATGAATTGAAATTAAAACTTACACTTGGAAGTTTGACAAAATATTATTTTCAGGCATTATCAAATTCCGGTTGGGCTAATGAGTCTTGGCTCGTTGCTATGGAAATAGATGAAAATAATTATGATGAGTTAATGGAAGAAATAAAAAGATTAAATCAATCTTTCGGAGTAGGTGTAATTAAATTAGATTATAACAATCCTGAAGATTCTGAAATATTATTTTCAGCCAAAAAAAGAAATTATTTAGATATAGATACTATGCATAAACTTTGCTATAACAGACAGTTTCAAGATTTTATTAATGATGTTAATGAAATATTAGAGGCTAAGGATAAATCCAAAAATCATATAATATCAAGTTTGATAAATAGCGGAAGATTTAACAATCCTCATTAACTAAAAAATCAAAAGTATTTATCATATGATTGTATTTTATTTTTTAAGATGAATATTTTAATTTAATGCCTTACATAGAAAGCAGTAAAATAAGATTGAATAATTTAATAATAAAAACAGTTTCATTAAATTCTTCTTATCTTGGAAGATTTTTATAATAATTTTGATTTTATAGATAAATATAATATAATTATAATGTATGGAGAGTTTAATTAATTATATAAAAAAATTTCCATATTTATTTGGAATATTAATAGGACTTCTATTTCTTCTGGCTGCAATTTTCAAATGGAATTGGTTTTTAAACAAAAACAGCTCAAATTTTATGATAAGCATATATGAAATGTTTGGTGAGATTGGAGTTAGAATACTCACGGGTATTTTAGGAACTGTAATAATAATAAGCTCTTTAATTATTTGGATAATAAGAAAATGAATATTGAAAAACATTTATTTGATGATATAAATTTCTTTCCTAATGAAATGCAAATTTTGATATTAGGCACTTTTCCTGTTCCATTATATTCTAATGTAGAAAAATTTGAAAAATTAAGTAAAGAAGAACAAAATAATGCTTGGTATTATTCAAGTAAAAGAAGCGAGTTCTGGAAAATAATAGCTGACTGTTTTTGTATAGATTATAAAAATGATTTTCTTTTTAATAAGATCAAGAAGAAAAAAGTTTTTGAAGAAAATAAAATAGGCATATCAGATGTATTTTCAAAATGCAAAAGAAAAAATGAAAATAGTGCAAGAGATACAGATTTAATAATATTGGAGCATAATAATATAATTAAGAGACTTATTACAGATGAAAATAATTATAAAGATTTAAAACTTATTATATTCACAAGCCGCTTCACAGAAAATCACTTCTTTAAAATAATTGATGATATAGAATATAGTATAGAAGAAAGCAAAGAAGTTTATAAATACTATAATAATGGAATCAATGAAAAAGGAATAAGTATTGATGTAATAAATGCTTTAAGAGAAAGATATTTATATATTAATTCTTCAAGAAAGATCAAATTATCCACAATAACTTTGAAAATAAGTCCAATAAAAGGTGTAAGTTTATATTCTACTAAAAAAGAGCTTTATAAATATTATTTAAATAATAGTAAAAATAAATCATAAACTAATTAAAAATTAATATATCTTATTCCGAAATTTGGTAATAGCAAAAATTCTATACTTTAAGGAAGAATTAAAAATGCGTTATTTAAGTTTTATTTTAATATTTTTAAATACTTTTTTTGTATTATTTGCTCAAACACCTAATACAGGAAGATTGGATCAGTTATTAGATTATGCCAATGCCGGAGATACTAATGGTATAAAAAGATTAATCTCTCAAGGTTCTATTTCAAGTTTCATAGACTTTGGTGACAATCAAGGACATAATGCCTTAATCACAGCGGCTTCAAAAGGATATAAGGATATTGTACTTCTTCTTTTATCCCAAAATGCGAATGTTAATCTCACTTGCATACATGGTAAAACAGCTTTAACTTATGCTGCTGATGCAGGATATGTCGATATAGTTTCTTATTTGCTTGCTAAAAATGCTAACCCTAATATAAAAATAAATAGCGGTACAACAGCACTATTACAGGCAGCAGGAAAAGGATATTACAGCATAGTAGAAATGATAGTTAATGCAAATGCTGATTTAAGAATGATGGGAACTTATAGAAGCGGAAATGATGACGGAATCAATTATAATATGACTCCTTTAATGGTAGCTTCTTATAATAATCATGATTTAATAGTAAGATTATTATTAGATAAAGGAAGTGATATTAATTATATAAATGAATATGGTGCTAATGCCCTATTTTATGCTATAGCTAGAGGAAATAATGATATTGCAAGACTTCTATTAGAAAGAGGAGCTGATGCCAATATAGTTGCTTCTTATGGACCTTATGGAAATATTACACCTCTTGCCTTAGCTTCTACATTAGGTTTAACTGATGTTATATCTTCATTACTCATAGGAAAATCTGATATAAACTTCAAGATGAGAGATGGAAGAACAGCTTTAATATGGGCTGCAATTGCTGGTAAAAGTGAGGCTGTAAATTCTTTGATAATGAATAAGGCCAATTTAAATATTGCTGATAATGACGGAAGAACTGCTTTAATGTTTGCAGCTGAAAATGGAGATTATGTGTCAGTAGAATATTTAATTAATGCAGGTGCTTATTTAAATACTTTAGATAAATTTAAAAAGACTGCTTTAATGTATGCTATGGAAAATGGCAACACAGAAGTTGTGGATTTACTTACTAGAGCAAGCCTAACTTATAATAAATAATGCATTAATGAAAATAGAATATAAAAATAGGGGCTGCTAAAAACAGTCCCTATTTTTTATTTTTATAACTATTATAAATTATTTTTGTCTGATTTCTCTTTATGTTTTTTACTGCCAGAAGAAGTATCTTTCACATCGTTTATAAAATAGAATAAAGATTCAATTTCATCGGCTATATTAACATCATTGATTATACAATCAGGTCTTTCTAAAAGTTTTATAGGAGCAAAATTTAATACCCCTTTTATTCCTGCATTACATATAACATCAAACATTCTCTGAGCTTCTAAATCAGGTACAGTTAATATTGCCACTTCTATTTTATTATTGATTATAAAATCTTTTACTTCTTCTATAGGCAAAATTGGTGTAGATGCATTTCTATCAATTTTTTCAGGATTATGATCAAATGCTGCAACTATCCTTATAGATTCGCTTTCAAATCCTCTGTAATTAACCAATGCTTTTCCAATTTTACCATATCCTACCAATATAATATTATGTGATATTTGTTTACCTAATATACTGTCGATTTGCTCTAATAAATCATCTATATTATATCCGCCTTTCTTGTTTCCAGATATGTTAAATAATGAAAAATCTTTTCTTACTTGAACTGAAGTGATACCTATTGCATCTCCCAAATTATTAGAATATGCTTTTATAAATCCGAAACTCTTCATGCGTCTTAAAGCATTCTTATATTTTAATAAACGCATAATTTGTGTTCTGCTAATCATAATATATCCTTAAATTTTTTCTTCTAGTTTACTATATAGTAATATGTTATATTATAACATATTAAAGTTATCTGTCAATAAAAATATTATTATAAAATGGCTACTTTATAAGAACTTATATATAAATAAAAGAACATTAAACAATAAGTTGTTTTATAATTTTTTATTA
>CASEHG010000180.1 GCA_949287565.1 uncultured Brachyspira sp. | reverse complement strand
GCATAAATATAAAAATTATTTACATATTTACATATAATAACATATAATATAAAATAATTTTCAATAAAAATAAAAAATAATAATTTACGGAGAAATTAGTTATGAAAAGAAGACATTCCATAAGATTTAAAATGCCTTTAATTATAAGTATAATAACTACAATACTTCTAATCATTACAATAACTATATTATCTTACAGGTCATTTATTGGTGTTAGTAAAACAACTTTTTCAGGATTTTCAAGTACAATAGAGGGATATAAGTCTATGATGGATTCATGGCTTTTTGACAATAAAACACTTATAAAAACTTATTCTATAACTCCAGCAGTAATTAATTATCTATTAAACAGCTACAGTACGAATGCAAATACACAATTAAATGAAACATTGCAGAAATTTGAATCTATAAATAAATTTTCTTTAGATATAGGCGTAACAGATATAAACGGCATTGTACTTGATAATGCCAAACATAATGAAATAGGGCAGAATATACAGGATTTAAGACCGGGTATATGGGATAGTTTTAAACAAAACAATTATGATACCGCTTACGGAAGCAAAATATTAAAATATGGTGATGATAATAAATGGTCGCTTACATTAATATCCGGAGTGAGAGATGCTAATAATAATTTAATAGGCTCTATATATATGACAATAAATTGGCAGGAACTCATAAATAAATTAAAACAATTAAAACTAGATGAGACAGGAAGATTATTTGCATTAGACAATGAAGGAATTATAGTTGCAGACACCTATGATTATATAAATGAAAATGGAGGGGCTTATTTTAATCTAATAAAAAAAGATAATAAGCAAAACGGAATAATTAAATATAAAAATACAAGCAGCACTTCAAGAACAGCAGTATACACAAAATTGGAAGAAATGCCTTGGACATTAACTATGTCTATGAATGATAATATCATATATAAAGAAAATATAACCATGATTAAAATAGCTATAATAGTATGTATATTATCCGTTTTATTTATTAATAGCTTTACTTTATCGTATATTAAAAAAACAATGTCTCCATTAGAAAGCTTAATGAAACAGGCACAAAATATATCAGAAGGACATATTGAAGTAAAAGAAATAAAAAAAGAAAGAAAAGATGAGTTTGGAATATTAGAAAAAACATTTAATATAATGAGCGAAAAATTATCAGAAGTTATTAATGAAGTAAATGAAACATCTAAAGAAATATTAGAATCAGCTCAGAATATGATGGAAAGCAGCAGCGAATTATCATCAAGAACAGAATCTCAGGCCTCCAGCTTAGAAGAAACAGCAGCAAGTGTAGAAGAAATAGTTTCTACTATACAATCATCTACAGAAAATGCTGTAAATGGTAAAGATATTATGAATGAATCTATAACCCATATAGGAGAAGCAGCTGGAATAATAACTGAAACATCTGAAAATATAGAAGAAGTTTATAAATCAAGCGAAAAAATAAAAGATATAACAAAAATAATAGAAGATATAGCATTCCAAACTAATATACTCGCACTTAATGCTTCAGTAGAGGCAGCAAGAGCAGGAGAGCAAGGTAAAGGTTTTGCTGTGGTAGCAAGCGAAGTAAGAAATCTAGCACAAACTACTCAGGCTTCTGTAAAAGATATAACTAATTTAGTTGATAATACAACACAGCAAATTAATAATGCCACACAAACTGCCAGAAAATCTCAGGAATTATTTGAAGAACTTCAAAATAAAGTTAGAGAAACTTCTAATTTGATGGAAAGCATATCCAATACAGCATTAGAACAGCAGTCAGGAGTTAATCAAATAAGCACCGCAATAAACAGTATGGAAAGTGCCACAACTCAAAATGCGGCTTTAGCTGTAGATTCTAATAATTTATCTAAAAATCTTTTTGGAAGAGCAGAAAAACTTCAGCAAAGCATTTCGTTTTTTAAATTATCTTAAATTAGGAATATAATAAAAAAGCAATGGGCATTATAAAATGTCTATTGCTTTTTATATACATAAAAGATTTTTATATATTGCTAATACACATTTAAATATATTAGAAAATTTAGATTTTTAATAATTTTAACTTATTTAAATAAGAATAAAGAAATAAAAAATTTCAGTATATACCTAAACAACTATATTTTGTCAAAAAATAAAGTTATATTTTGTTTTTAATATCTTGGGATTTGCCCCCGCGAAGCGTACCCGTAGGGTAACACCCCCAGTTCTTTTACCGACGCTCTGCGTGCCGTAGGCAAGGTACCTTTCGGTATTGGTATAAGGCGAAGCCCGCCTCGCTGTGCGTGCCGACGAAGTCCACCTACGGTGTCGGCAGGCGAGAACCAAAACAACTGCATTTTTAGTCAAAATATAGTTTTTATCTTATATTTTCAAGAAAACTTAATAATATTTTATGCTATTAATAAATAAAAATTGACAAAGTATAGTTGTTTAGGTATGATAAAAAACATTAGTTTATATATTAATATAAGAACCTTCTTTAGCAAAGGCAAGCTGTAAGTCTATTTCTTCTTTTTTTAGGAAAGCCATTAATTTACTATGTATTAAATCTATTTGAGCATCAGTTCTTTCCTGATTATGATGATGAAGTATTACATAAGGCACATCAGCATCTAGTCCCACCTGAATAGCATCATTTAAAGTAGAATGTCCCCAACCAACATGTCCATTATAATATTCACTTTTTGTGTATTCGCCTTCTATTATAAGAACATTAGCTCCCCTTACAAAATCTATAAGTCTTGCATGAAGCAAATCAGCATTATGATTGTAATGTGAAAGTGAAGGATGCTGTGCATGAAGACGTTTTTTATAAGGTTCATGATCTGTAAGGTATATAACAGTTTTATTGCCTGATGTTATTTTATATGAAAGAGTATGACAAGGATGATTAACCCACATACTTTCAATAATCATATTTCCGAATGTTATCTTCTTGCCCTCATAAAATGCTTCAAATTTAAGATTAGCTGCAAACTGCTCCAAATTGACAGGGAAATAATCTTTAGCAAGTATATTATTTATAGTGTCATACATTTCTGTAGAAGAATCTTTAGGGCCGTATATTGTAAAGCTGTATTTATCTGAAAAGAAAGGAGCAAAGAAAGGTATTCCTATTATATGATCCCAGTGAAAATGAGTTAATAATATTATACTTTCAGTTTTTTCTGATTTTAAAGCATAATAACTTGCATTCTTTAATCCGCTTCCGGCATCTAATATTATATAAGTGCCGTCATCATCTATAACTTGAATGCAAGATGTATTTCCGCCGTATTCACTAAAACTGTTACCTGGGGTTGGTATAGATCCTCTGCTTCCAAGAAATCTTACTTTCACAAATACACCTTAAAAATTATTATTATATTATATATCATAATACAATAATAAAAAAAAATCAATCTTATTTAGATTTTATTATAATAATAATACATTTTTTATATACTTGTATTATTATTCCATAAAGTTTATAATATAGATACAATTATATAAAAGGCATAGAAAATAATGAGTATACTAAAAATAATATCTTGGAATGTAAATGGAATAAGAGCAGCATATAAAAAAGGCTTGGTAGATTTTATAAAAAAAGAAAATCCTGATATAATATGTCTTCAGGAAACTAAGGCTTTTGAAGAACAGCTGCCTGAAGATTTAAGAAATATAGAAGGATATGAACTTTTTATCAATCCTGCTGATCCTGAAGTAAAAAAAGGATACAGCGGAGTTGCTATATATACAAAATTAAAGCCAAATAAAGAAATTAAAAATAAATTAGGAAGTAAATTCTCCGACAGAGAAGGAAGAATATTATCATTAGAATTTGATGACTTTACTATCTTTAATGTTTATTTCCCAAACGGCGGAAAATCTGAAGAACATTTTCAGTATAAACTTTCTTTTTATGATGAGATAACAAAACATCTAAGTAAATTAAAAAAGAATACAAATGTAATATTATGCGGAGATATGAATATTGCGCATGAAGCTATAGATTTGGCAAGACCTAAAGAAAATGAAAAAAGTATAGGTTTTCTTCCTGAAGAGAGAGAAAAAATAACTGAATTTTTAAATAAAGGCTTTACAGATACATTTAGAATGTTTGTTAAAGAAGGCGGACATTACAGCTGGTGGGATATGAAAACCAGATCACGTGAAAAGAATGTGGGCTGGAGAATAGATTATTTCTTTGTTAATAATGAAATTACCCCTAATATTAAAAGAGCTGATATATTAACTGATGTTATGGGAAGTGATCATTGCCCTATACTTATTGAATGGGATAAACAATAAAAAACTGCTTGATTTTTTAAGGTTTTATAATATATTAAAAATTATTAAATATAGTTCTATTTTTCACCAAAATAAAGGAGTTTGCATGGTTCGTACAATCATTGAGGATAAAACGGCAATAATAAATATAGAAAAAAATATAATATCTGAAAATGTAGATATATTAGAAGAAAAATTAAATTATATTAAAAATGCCGGTGTTTTAAACTTAATATTCGATTTTCATAATATAGAATATATGTGCTCATCAGCTTTGGGATTAATTGCATCAGCATTAAGACTATCCGGAGAAAATGGAGGAGTTGTTTATTTCTGTTCTTTAAGCAAACAATTAAAATCATTATTTGAAGCTACTAAGTTTTTAACTATAGTAAATACCGCTGATAACGTAGATGAGGCTCTTAAAAATATAAAATAATATACAGGAAATATATGTTAATAGAAACAATTAGATTTATATACTATTTATTAATGCAAACTTTAAGGCTTTATTCTTTTATATGGTTTGTATGGATTATATTAAGCTGGCTTCAGGCTTTTGGTGCTATGCATTTAGATTATTATAATCCTATAATAAACTTTTTTTACAAAATAACTGACGGAGTAATAGATAAAATATTTGGAGGAAGAAGACTAATTGTAGGAGTTTTGGATTTATCTCCATTAGTATTCCTTTTAGTGCTTCAATTAGTTGTTCCTATGATACTTAGAATAGTATTTCAATTTTTATTAAACCTAGTTGCTAGGATATAGAGTATTATTATGAGTTCCTTAGATGAAATAAGCAAATATATTGATGATGGCGATTACAGAAAAGCCATAGAAGAATTGGATCTTATTATATCAAGAGAACCGGATAATGCCAGAGCTTTTTATATGAGAGGCAAGTCGGCATTTATAGAACTTCAAAATGAAGAATTCGATAAAAATAAATATGATGCCAGAAGAGCTTTGATATATGCCACTATAGAATATGATCTCAATAAATCCATAGATATAGATCCAAATATAATAGATGCATACAGAGGATTAATGTATCTTAATAGAGATTTAAAAAATGTAGATAAAGAAAGAGAGTATGCTCAAATACTTTTTGAAAAAGATAATACTGCTTACGATGCTTTACTAATACTTGCAAGCAGCTATTTAAATAATGGAGAAAATGAGGCAGATTTCCATCAGGCTATAGGTTATTATGATGATTTTATTAGAAATGTAAAGCCTGAAAACAGCAAAGTAGCAAGATTTGAAAGAGGACTTTGTTATTATAATCTAAATATACTTACCAAAGCAGATATAGAAGCCAATAAACTTATTTATGATTTTCCTTTTTATGATGATGCATATTTTCTTAAAGGTATAATACTTGCCAAAAATGGCACAAAATCTGAATTTTATGATGATGCTGTATTCTTTTTGGATAGAGCTGTAGAATTAAATGCCTCAAATTATAATGCAATATATGAAAGAGCTGAATGGTATTTCAATAAAGAAAATTATAGAAAAGCTATAGAAAATTATAATGAACTTTTAAAACATAATAATAAATATAGATTAAATGCATTGCTTGGTAAAATTCAGGCATTGCATGATTTGATCATAGAAAATGAAAATGAAAATTATCCTGACAGTCAGGAAGAAGGAAAAGATTTAGCAGAAGTTTTTTATTTATTAGATAAAGTTATAGATGTTATAGGAATAAAAAGCCTTCAGTATAGATATTATAGAGGAAATTTATATGCTTATCAGGGTGAGATAAAAAAGGCTATAGCAGAGTTCAAAAAAATATTAAATGAAAATAAAGAAGCATGGATTTATGAAAAAATCGCAGAATTGTATCATAATTATGCTAAAAATGATGATGATTATAAAGAGGCTTTGAAATATTTATCTCATATAAATAAGATAGAATATAAATATTCTACATATTATTTATCAATATTTTCTAATTATGAAATAAAAAATTATGAAGCAGCAGCTCAATTATGCAAAGAATTTTTTGAATATGTAAATGATAATGATGATGAAGTATATTATATAAGATTTATATATGCTCATTCTTTGCAAATGATAGGCTCTAATGATTATAAATTAATACTAGACAATTTTAAAGCATGTTTAAATAGCAATCTTGATAAAGCTCCTATATACAGATCTATTGCTAAAATAATGCTTTTCAATATGCCTAATGAATATATTAATGAAGGCATATATATGCTTAAAAAAGCTTTAGAATTAAATGATGCTATATCATATCATATATATGCTAAAGAATTATTCTATGGAGATATTATTACTCCTTATCCTGAATTGGCTATTTCTATGGCAAATATAGCATTTGATATAGATAATACTTTGGAATGTGCTTTAACTGTTATAGGAAAAGCTTATGAATTAGGACGCGGTATAGAACAAGATGAATTTAAGGCTTTTGAAACATACAGCAAAGCTATGACAATATGCAAAAATAGTAATTCTAAATGCTCCTGTTCTAATGGGCTTATAGCTCATTGCTACTATAAAGGAATAGGAGTAGAAAAGAATGAAGAGATGGCTTATGATATAATAAAAACAACTGTTGATGCTTTGGGTAATAATTCTCATAATTATGTGGCATTATTATATTCATATTTTGCTTTAAATAATATAGAAGGATTTGATTTAATTACTTCTCTAACTCTATTTGAAAATATAGAAAATTATTCTCATAATATATACATAATAATGATATTGAAAAGAATATACAAAAGATTAGGAAAGCATAATGATGTTAGAAGAATGGCTAAAATGGAGAAAAAAGCATTAGAAAATACTGGTGAATTGAATTTAAACTATATAAGAAAATACATTAAAAATTTCAATGACTTCTACCCTATTCTAAATAGAGATTTTACACTTTGACAAAAAAATATATTAATAGTATTATAAACATATAAAAATAAAAAAAGAGGTAATAAATATGATAAACAAAACTATGAGCATAGGTGAAATTATACAAATCTTTCCTGATTCTGTGGAAATAATGATGGGCAGAGGACTTCATTGCGTAGGCTGTCATGTAGCAAGCTGGGAAAGTTTAGAAGAAGGCTGCCGCGGACATGGTATGAGCGATGAGCTTATAGACAGTCTAGTTAAAGAAATAAATGATAAATTCGAAGCTAGCAAATGATTTTTATATTAAAAAATAAGAGATAGTATATTTACTATCTCTTTTTTATAAGTTCTATTAAATATTATTTTCCGTCTTTATACTCTCTTATTATTCCCCTAACCCTTATTGTAAGTCCATAAACTTTTTGCTCTGCTATGATAACATCTAAAGGTACTTGATTATATTTATCTTTAGCAATCAAAGCATCAGTACCATATTTATCTTTTTCATATATTCTTATAGTAGATAATTTATCTCTCTCCAATTTAGTTTTTAAATCTTCTCCGTTTTCTATAGTGAATCTTATATCTTTTTTAACATTCTTGCCCTCAAGCCAATTCACTTTAAATGTGCCAATATTTTTATCAACGAAACGCATAAAGAATACGAGTGATAAAGCATCAAAAGCCATACCTTCAAACTCTACCTTTTCATCAACCGTTCTTTTATCATTGAATAAATAATAATTATTATAAAAAGTTAAAGATTCTTTATTAGTCCAATCTCCTTCTGAAGTATCTTTCTTCAAAATGATAGGTTTAAAATCATTAGTAGTTACCCAAGCCTCAAATATATCGCTTACTTTATAAACCCAATTGGCGGCACCTGTAGTATAAACATGAGCATGTAAATGATAGGCCGGTACTCCGTTTACATTGCTTATAGCAAGTACTTTAGCCTCAAGCGTACCAACTCTTCCGCTTATATTAAATTCCGGAACCTGTGCTAGAACATCATACTTTATATATTCGCCTACTTTAAATGTCTGATTGTATCCGAAAACTATATTAGAAATCAATGCCATTATTATAAAAATGTACTTCTTCATAATACAAATAATCTCCTTTATTAAAATATTAAATTCTTACATATTATATATACTGAAAAATTGAACTTTTGTCAAAGAATTTTTACATTTTTTTATTGCATTTACAAATATAAATTTACTTACATCTGCCCGCCCTTTATACTTATTATTTTATTTAGAAATATCTAATTTTATTTTCTTCAATAATATAATTAGAAATTAAGGCACCCACCCAAGTTTTATTTAAATTTGATACTTCCTAAACGCACGCAGAACAAAATTTTCAATACAAGATCATTTTGAATTATAATTTAAACAATAAATAAGAGTCCGTTTACCGTGCGTTAAAGGCGTTTTAAATCTAATCAAAACTTGGGCGGGCATCCTTTTTTTCAAATGAAGCAAAATATATAAATAAGATGTAATTTGAAATGTAGGCAGAAGACCTAAAGGGCGGGATTTAGAGAAAAATCTTTAAATTAACAAGTTTGGAAGTTTTTATCTTGCAATAGTATTTTTTTAATATATTATATTGTAATTAATTTAAGGTTTAATTTTTATGGCTATATTTTTACTCATAGGAGTTATGGCATTATCCGCTTCGGCGATATTCGTTAAACTGGCTAATGCCCCATCATCTATAATAGCATTTTATAGAATATTTATATCATTTTGTTTTATATCAGTTATAACCATATCAAAGAAATCTTCAAGAGAAGAACTTTTATCTATTAGTAGAAAGGAAATAATACTTTCTATAATATCAGGACTTTCTCTGGCACTTCATTACTTTCTATGGTTTCAATCATTAAGCCTTACATCTGTCGCAAGCTCTACAGTAATAGTAACATTGCAGCCATTATTCGCATTCGTAGCAGGACATTTCTTTTTTAAAGAGCAGTATTCCAAATTAGCTATTTTGGGATTTGTTATAGCAGTTATGGGTTCTGTAATAATAGGATGGGGAGATTTTCAAATAAGCTCAAAAGCATTGCTTGGAGATTTTATAGCTTTTATATCGGCAGGACTTATAAGCACATACTTTATCATAGGACAATATACTAGAAAAAGATTATCAGCTTTGACTTGGATTAGCTTAACTTATTTTAGTGCATTTATATTCTTAGGAATTTTATCATATATAATGAAGATACCTTTTATAGGATATTCATTAAACACTTGGATTAATATATTAGGCATTACATTCATATCTACAATGCTAGGACAGGTAATATTTACTTGGCTTTTAAAATATTTCTCAGCAACTATAATATCTATGACTATATTAGGCGAAGCTGTAGGAACTTGTATATTAGGATATTTCATACTGCATGAAAGTATCAGTTTTAAGCAGTTTGTAGGAATAGCTGTTATATTAATAGGTATAGGTTTATTTTTATGGGAAAAGAGAAAAACTATTTCTCAATAAATTTTTGATTTAGATATTTAACAACGGAGTTTTTTATGGCAATTAAAAAAGATAATATTAATAATAATGAAGAAAAAATACATCAAAAACCTTTAATGGAAGAACTTTATAAAGAGGAATTAGAAGCCTTAAAAAATGAGGATAAAAATAGTAAGCCAAAAAATTGGAACCTATCCCCTCAGGCTGTAAGAGATTTTATATTGGGTAAAAAATTAAAAAGCGGTGTAGAAATAAAAAGAAAATTCTATGGAGATGATGCCTTAGTAGAGAGAGCAATAATAACCTTAGCAGGAAACAGAGGATTAATGCTTGTAGGAGAACCCGGAACAGCTAAAACTATGCTAAGCGAATTATT
>CASEHG010000179.1 GCA_949287565.1 uncultured Brachyspira sp. | reverse complement strand
TATAAAAATATAAATTAATTTTTTACAGGTGTTACAATAGTATCCTCAAAATCATTATCACTATAAATTTCATCGTCATCATCAGAATAAGCCTCTTCTGCACTCATTAAAAGATTAGCTTCTTCATCTTCTTCAGCCTTTTTAGATTTTTTCTTTGAAGATGCAGCCTCATTATTTTCATCATCATTATTTTCTTTTACTGCTTCTTTAGCACCGCCGTTTTTTTGTTCTTCTAAATATTCAGCAAGTTTCTCTTTTACCTTATCAGCTCCTCCCATATTTAATGTTTCTCTAATCTGTATTTCAAGTTCCATACGCATTTTAGGATCTGATGCAAGTAATTCTCTAACCTTTTCTTTACCCTGTGCAATCTGCTCTCCATTATAATAGAACCAAGCACCGCTTCTTGTGATGATTTTTGCTTCCATTGCCAAGTCTATCAAAAGTCCTTCAGATGATATACCCTTACCGAATATTATCTCTAAATTAACTACTTTAAATGGTGATGATAATTTATTTTTTACAACTTTTATTTTTACTTTATGTCCTATAGTATCATCACCTTTTTTAATCCACTCAGTTCTTCTTATATCAAGTCTTACAGAAGAATAGAATTTCAAAGCTTTACCGCCTGTAGTAGTTTCAGTAGGACCAGCACCGTAACCAGTAGTTGCAATATTTTGTCTTAATTGGTTAATGAATATTACAGCAGTATTAGTATTGCTTATTATAGCAGTAAGTTTTCTCAAAGCATGGCTCATAAGTCTAGCCTGTAAAGCAATATGAGCATCTCCTATATCTCCTGCAAGTTCAGCCTTTGAAACTAATGCAGCAACAGAGTCCACAACAACAATATCAAAAGCAGTAGAAGATACAACTTTTTCTAATATCTCAAGAGCTTCTTCTCCGCTGTTAGGCTGAGAAATATATAAGTTATCAATATCAACACCCAAAGCACTAGCATATACAGGATCAAGAGCATGTTCAGCATCTATAAAAGCAGCATAACCTCCAGCCTTTTGAGCTTCAGCTATGATATGCAAAGTTAATGTAGTTTTACCGGAAGCCTCATGACCATAGATCTCTATGATTCTTCCTCTAGGTATTCCGCCTACTCCCAAGGCATGGTCAAGTGTCAATGCCCCAGTAGATATAACATCAACATTAACAGTTTTATTACTTCCAAGTCTCATAAAAGAACCAGGACCATATTTTTTATTTATCTGATCGGTAATGGCTTCAATAGCTTCACTCTTACCGTCTTTTTTTACTTCAGCAGTTTCTTTCTTTTTAGTAGCCATATTAAAAAATTCTCCTAAAAACAATATAATAATACATTGTATAAAAATACATTGTTTTTGTCAAGATATTAACAAGTAAAAATATAAAAAAATAATTAAAATAGGATTTATAAAAGGAATTAATAAAAAGCCCCTTATAACAGGAGAACTAGCACCCAGTTGGGTTGACTTACCGTTGCTTCCTTCCGAACCTGGCGGATTCATCATCAACTGCCGTAGAGCCCCGTTATAAGAGATATAAAAAATAAAAAGAACATGTATACGGAAAGAGTGGGATTCGAACCCACGGTGCGGTTAAGCACACACTACTTCCAATCGTGCTCCTTCAACCAGCTCGGACATCTTTCCTAATATAGCAACGTGCCTGAGAAGATTTGAACTTCCAACCTTCAGAACCGCAATCTGATGCTCTATCCAATTGAGCTACAGGCACATAAGTTTTTAGTCTAACAATTATAACATAGTCGATATTTTTTTGCAAATATAAAATATATTTAATTATTATTTTTTATTGCTTATATAAAATAATAATACTTAATACTACTATAATAAGCTAATAAAAAATCTCTAGAAACTTCACTAAATATATAAGTTAGCTCCTAGAGATTTTACAATTATATTATTTTATTATTAATCAAATAGATTCTCTCCTATTTTCATACCTAATTGAATGCCTAAATCAAATGAAGCTAGGTTTCTGCTGTCAATTACTTTAACCCAAGTACCATTCTGATAATATCCTTCTGTTCCCCTCAAATCTATACCAAAATCTGTTCCTATATAAGCACCCAATAAAAGAGCAACTTTTTCATGAACATAGAAAGAATAATCAAATGTAAGTTTAACATAAGTAATAACTGAATTTTTCATTACATTGTTCATATTATTAATATCATAATTACTTTCTGTTTTTGTTGTTGTATTTCCTGAAGTAAGCTCCATAGAATGTGTTAAATATAATGGAAGTTTTACTCCTATTCCTAAACCAAAAGCAAAATTTTGATAATGGAATTTAGGAAGTATGCCTATAGATAAATTTTCAAAAGTATAATATTCTTTTTTAGTTTTATCTACATTATTTTCTTTATAAGAACCAGATAATCCAAATGAATCATGAGAATATCCTAAATCTAATAATAAACTTATTCCTATATCTCCATCTGATACAGCATATCCACCATAAATATTTACTCCGGCATCAAAACCAACTGTACCGCTGTCTTTTTTATAATTCTTCTTATATTCTTCAGACACATTATTATCAAATCCAATATTATAGAAACCTAAACTCATACCTATAGGAACCATAAAACCAAATTGCCAGCCGCTTGCTGCAAATGACATCTTAGCAAATATAAAAATAATTGATAGTATAATAGTAATTCTCTTCATAAAATACTCCAAAATGTTAAAATAAAAAATTATATTTCAGGCATATCTATTTTTTTAGCTTCATGCCATAATTTATCTAAATTATAATATTCTCTTCCCTCTTCTGTAAATATATGTACAACTAAAAAACCATAATCACTCAAATACCAAACACCCTCAGGATCATTATCATTTTCAGCATAAGGAAGAACTCCCTCATCTTTCAAATCTTTATAAACAGCATCTGATCCCGCTTTCATTTGAGGAGAAGAAGAAGCTGTAGCCAATATAAAAAAGTCTGAAAGGCTTGTTACATCTTCTAAATCTAATATAACAATATCTTCAAGTTTCTTATCATATAAAGCTTTGGCTACTTTTAAAGTCAATTCTTTAGCCTTCTCTTTATCTATAAATTTCTTCTTTCTTTTTTTAAGTTTTGTTTCTAAAAGCTCATTTGCTTCATTATTATTTAATTCTTTATTTTCATTGTTTTTATCATTGTGTAATTTCATAGTAATCATTCCCCAAAATTAATACTGCATTATTTAATACTCTTCTATCTGTTTTTGCATATACTCTTGTTACTCTGCCTTCATTAGCAACCATAAATGCCTTCTCAATTTGTCCGTCCCTTATAAGTACAACACTTTCATTAAGGTTAGTACCGAAATTGCCGTATTCTCCGGCAGAAAAACCTCTGTAACGCATTCTAATATTTATTCTGTCGGCAAGCCCTCCAACTGTTGTAGCATTTAATACAGTTAAACTTACATCCTCATTATTTAATTCGCTTTTCTGTGTTTTAAGCTCAACATATAATGTCAAATCGTCCATTTGCTTAATAAAAGCACTTCCTTCAAATATAGGAGTCAAAATACCATTGTCATCTATTCTTGCATCAATATTTTCTATAACTAATGTTCTTTCATTACTGTTGGCAAGTATATCCATAATGGCTTTAATATCAGGAGGTCTTAAATTGCTTTTGATTTTTGAAAATATAGCATTTCTCATATCTTTAGAATGAATAATATTCCTAAGCTGAGGACTTTGTATCAAAGCTATCATAGAATTAACTACAACATCTTCCAATCTGTATAAAGTTTCTATGTCCTCATATCCTTTCATATTTAAATAATGAAGATATGATATTATCTTTTTTCCTGTAAACATCCATTCGCCTATATCAAATGACAGTTCGTATCCTTTCTCCTCATCTTTAAAATTGATAGGCTCTTCAACATACATTTTAACACCGCCGATCAAATCTATAATATCAGATATTTGATTATTATCAATAGCTATTCTATAAGTTATTTTTTTATTCACTGAATTTTCTATTGCTCTAAAAACCGCATTCTCCCCTCCATTTTTATATAATTCTTCTATGGCTTGAGGAGCAGAATCATTATTTTCCCATAATGCTATATTCCTAGGCAAACCTATTAAACCTATTCTATTATTCAAACTGGATATTATACCGACATAAGCACCATAAATATCATTATTATCATCTATAAATAAAACCGAAAAATATAAAGGTTCATCATTCTTTTTAGCTATATCTAATTTACTTATAAAAAAGTAATAAAATACCACAACAATAAGTGATACTGAAAATATTATAGAAAAAATAATCAGCATAACAGCTTTTTTATTAGCCTGACTTATCGTTTTTAAAGCTTTATCGTTCAATTTTTTTTCATTATTATTCATTAATATATAATATATTATGTTAATTAAGTTGTCAAATATATTTTTACAAAAGAATCTATATAAAAATATTTATCTTAATTATTGAAATTGTTGAAGTTTTTTAATATAATATATATACATAAATTTAATGGATTTTTACTATGAACTTTTTTAGGAAAATTATTTTTATTTTTGGAATATTACTGTCGTTAATATCTATAAATGCATTAATGGCATGTAAAAATCCGAAAAGAGAAGAAGAAATAGACAAAGATTACTAATTATATGATTTTTATAAGAAATAAATTTATATTATTAATAGCAATACTACTCTTTAGTATTAATGCCTACTCAATAACTATAACTATACTGCCGTTTGAAAGTGCTGATGAAACTTGGGTAGAGGAATATAAAGCTGATGACGGAGTAGTAAGGGTACTTGAAGACTCATTAATTAATACAAAAATGGTTAGTGTAACCGACTATGATCTTTTAATATCATATTTCAGCTCTTATGATATTGTAGCATCATACAAAACTATGCAAACTAATTTGCAGTTAGCTTCTGACTTTATAAAAGAAACATTTAATTCTGATTATATAATAACAGGTGAAATATTAAATTTTAATTTAAAAAAAGGCGGTAAAGATACAGCTAATGTTAAGTTTAAAGTAAATCTTATAGATATAAATACATTAAAAACTGTAAAATCATTTACTGATACAGGAACTTACACATTACCTAATAATAGCCCCGTATATTCAGCAGAAGATGCCCTTTTTACAGAAACAGCATTAGGAGCGGCATCTATGATTGCATTAGGTAAAATAGCAAATAATATAACAGAATATTTAGGAAATCCTCCTTTAACAGGAATAGTAACTAGAATAGAAGATAATAAATTATATATAAATCTTGGAAAAAATAACAATATTAAATTAGGAGATGAATTTAATATATATAAAGTGTATAAAGTTCTTAAGCTTCCAAGCCCAGAAAATAACCCTACTAATAATATCAGCAATATACCAAAAATACCAGTTAATAATAATAATACTGAAAAAGGATATATATCCGTGAGAAGTAATCAGGAAGGAGATGTTTGGTATACAAGCGAAATGCTATATAAATACAGATTTTATAAAAATGAAGAGAAACTTATAGCATCGGCTAAAGTTATAGAAATTTATGATTATTATGCAATATTAGACTATAAATTAGATGCAAAAATAGAACCAATGATGATAGTGAAAATAAAAAATTAGGAGAATTATTGATGATATCTAAACAAAATGTTTTATATAATGAAATTGAAAAAGATGATTATTACATATATGTAGATCAAAAAACTAATAAAGGAATATTTACTCCGTATTATAAAGGAAGCTGCAATAGTTTTTTATATGATTTCAAATTGGATATATGCAGAACATTTCATAAAAATGCAAGATCATACTCTATAGTTGATATGTCATTGGACGGAACTAAAATTATGACTATTTCCGTTACAAGCAATGATTCTCAAAATAATGTATTTAAAATAATAGAAATAGGTACAAATAAAGTATTACTTGAAATAAATAATCTTTATGTATATGAGGCATTTTTTACAGGAAATCCAAGATATATATTTCTAAGAGCAAGAGAAGTAAATATAATGAAAGTGTTTGTATATGATGTACAAACTAAAAAAACTATGCATACATTAAAAGAAAATATATTCATTAGAAGCGGATGCTTTGATGAACAGAGAGTTATATTTACATATCCATCTATAACAGAAAATAGAGTTATAAATTATTTAAATTTTAATACTTTAACTGAAACTAAAGAGTTAATAGGATATTCTGAAATAAGGGTATCTAAAATTTTTGATGCTACTAATAAAGAGTTACTGTTGGTAGATAATGATGAGTCAGTTTCTTTATACAGCAACAAAAAAATCATTTGGAAAATTCAATTTCTTTCATTCCTCAACCATTATATAGGCGGATTCTTTTATCTAAAAGAAGATAATAAGGTATATTTGGATACTCCTGCTATAATACAGGAAAAAATGTCTAATAATCAAATTGATGCTATGGTACTATACAGAATAGATGCTTATTCTGGTAATATAGAAAGTATACAATTACCAGCTAAGATAAAATATAAGAAATTTACACATATGTTTGATTATAAATTAATAGATACTGCCGGAAATATATTTGATTTAAGAGATAGAACTGCATATTCATTCCCTTTAAACATACATAGGTAGTATAATGCTATTGATTTTTAAAGAAAAATTTATATAATAGTAATTATGTTAAGGAATATATTAATACTAATTTCAATCTTGATAATCGTTATATCATGTGATGAATCAGCCAATAAAGAAGTATGTAATGTCTGTAATGAAACAAAAACTCTTTCAGCAAAAGAATATCATGTATTAATAAATAAAGGTACAGAAATTCCTTTCACAGGAGATCTTTTAAATATAAAAGAAGATGGAATATATACATGCAAAATCTGTGATACTCCATTATTTCGTTCTGAAGCAAAATTTAATTCCGGAACAGGATGGCCTAGTTTTGATGATGCTATAAAAGAAAATATCAAATTAGTACCTGACGGCGACAGAATTGAAGTTGTATGTGCAAAATGCGGCGGACATATGGGACATGTATTCTATGGAGAGGGTTTTACAGAAAAAGAGACTAGATACTGCATTAATTCTGTTTCTTTGAATTTCGTTAATAAATTCACAAATGAAAATAATAATGAAAATTCTGAAAAATAAATAATATTTCAAGATAATAAAGAAATTAAAATCTAAAATTACGGAGTTTAATATATACTATGATAAAAAAAACGATAATAACAATCTTATCTTTATTATCAATTATTTCATGCTCTGAAAAACTTAATAGTCAAAATATTAATGATAAAGGTAACAATATGAACAATAATACAGTTATACCTGAAAATGTACAATATGCATATTTTTCTTCCGGATGTTTCTGGGGTACAGAATACTGGTTTGAAAAGTCAAAAGGAGTTATTTCTGTTGTAAGCGGATATGCAGGAGGACACAAGGTAAATCCTACATATCAGGAAGTATGCACAGGACTTACAGGACATTTAGAAACTGTAAGAGTTGCTTATGATCCTGAAAAAACTACTTATGAAGAATTGGTTAAACTTTTCTTTGAAACTCATGATTTTACTCAAAAGAACGGACAAGGTCCTGATATAGGATCGCAATATTTATCTGCTATTTTCTATCAAAATGATGAAGAAAAAGAAACAGCAGAAAAATATGTTAAAATGTTAAGAGAAAAAAATTATGATGTTGCTACAACTATAAGGCCGTACAAAAACTTTTATGAGGCAGAAGATTATCATCAGAATTATTATGCTAAAAAAGGTTCTATGCCTTACTGCCATTTTTACACAAAAATATTTTAAGAATGTTTAATTATTAAAGAATTATTAAAGAAATAAAACAGGATTTAAATATTAAAATTTAAATCCTGTTTTTTATTATCCTATTACTTACTGCTTTTTAAAGTTATTATAACTACTTCAGGATAAGCAAACAATCTAAAAGGCATAAGCACTGCCCCTATTCCGCAAGTAACATAAACTTTCATATTAGCATAATTCATAAGTCCGTAAACGGCAGGAAAAAGAGGATATTCTCTATTTTTATTTATTCCTTCCCATACCCACATAGGAAGAAAACTTATCTGAAGTCCATGTGTATGTCCTGAGAAAAAGAAATCTATAAACTCCATATATCCTCCGTCTTTTGCTCTTTTCAAAGGTATATTAGGTTCATGAGATAATAGTATATGAAAATCTTCAGCTTTAACATTACTAGCGGCAATATCAAATTTAACATCATCAGTCAAAAAATCCCCTACTCCTCCAATAGATATATATTCTCCGCTTTCATTTGTTATAAATAAAATATTATTATCCATAACTTTAAATCCATTAGAATACAAAGCATTAGAAACATCTTCAGTACTTTCCCAATTATCATGATTTCCTAAAACAGCATATTTTCCGTATTTAGCTTCTAAACCTTTTATGCCATTATTAAATTTCTCAGTATTCTTTTTATCATAATGACTGAATTTATGAGGTGCACTATAAATATAATCACCCCCAAATAATATCATATCCGGTTTTTCATTCATTATTAAATCTGACATTCTTCTTACATGACTTTCAGGTATATAAAGCCCGGCATGCATATCTGCAGCTAAAGCCAATTTCATATTATTAAAACTTTTAGGCAAATCTTTAAACTCTAAAGTAATATATCTAACCCTCATAGAATGAGCTGTTTTATACATATATAGATGCATAGTAAATACGAATATAATCACTACTAAAAATATTATTTTATTTCTTTTTGATACTTTCTTTAAAAAATTCATTTTTAATCCTTAACCTCTATATATAATTGTAATTAGATATTAAAAGAGATAGTACAAATGATAATAATACTATACATAAACTAAATAATACCAATTTAATACTAAATATCATAAATACAGATATTATTACAATAGATAATATAACAGAAATAATAAATGATAAAGCATATAAAGCATTTAATAATAAACTTTTATTCCAAGAATGTATATACTTTGATAACCTTCTATGAAAAATAGATAATACAGATGCAGATAATAGAGCAAGCGAGAAAGATAAAGTTATTATAAGTAAAATAGTAATATTTTTAATTGAGTTGGAATTTTGCATATAATATACTTTATCAGCAGAAACAATTTTCAAATCATTATTATTTATTATTTCACTTCTATTTAAAAGCGAATATATATCATCATTATTAGAAAAAACTATTATACTTTCATTATAAGGAGATTTATCACCTTCTTTAAGATATATAAAACTATTCATAGCAGTTATATCGCCTATAATATCATAATTTTTATCTTTCAAATCATATATACCGCTTACATAAAAATATCCTGTTTCAAGCCAGCCTCTTGACGCCTTTGCTATAAGCGATAATGCATCTCCTATCTTCAAATTCAAATAATTAGCTAAATCCTTACCTATTATAATTTCTCTTTTAGGACTTTCAAACATCTCACCTTCTATAAGGATATTTGATACGCTCATTCCATTTTCTAATATATTCTTATCATAAGCATAAACCCTTGAATATATGCTTCCTGTTCTTATAACAACTCCAACAGGAAAAGTTAATACTGTTTCTATATCAGCATACTCATCATAAGAACTAATTTCTTTAAATAATAAATTAGTTATACTATTATTGAGATCATTACTAACAGAATTATTTGTAGAGAAATCTATAGAACCATTGAATAAAAATGTATTTTTTGAAGTGTTATTCTTTACTATTCTAAAAATTTTTTCAGGTGATTCTTTATTAATATTTTCATTTGATTTATTTGCAAATACAAAAAATGATGTATACAATACCAAAAATACTATTATATAAGTACATACTAGTCCGAATATAATTAATATATTTTTGCTTTTTTTATACTCCTCATCTTGTAAAAATACCTTCTCCCAAACCTGATATTTAACATTAGCTACAATAACCGATAATATATTTATAATAAAAAGAAACGGATATATATAATCAAATTCTAATTCGCCCTTATATAATAATATGAAGAAATATATAATGAATGATATAGCAAAACCAGAGGCACTGTATAATAATTTTGATTTTAGTAAATCCCTATAGCTGTAAATAGTATATGAATTAATAAATATAAATACTGAAAGCAAGACAAATAAATATATTAATATTATATATATTTTGTATTTGGAATCGTTTTCATTAGCTTTATAATCAGCGCCTAAAATATCTTTTTTAGTATAAACACCAAATCCATTTCCAAAAATTTGATTTATATCATTATCATAATCAAACAATTTATCATCATTAATCTTCTGCTTCACATATATTTCAGTAGCGGCATTTTCCAAACCTACAAAATTATTTAAATTATTAATATCTATCAATGCATAATTGTAATTTAACTTATCAGACACTTCTATTATAGTATATTCTTCAGCATTATAATGTCCTGTTTTTGTAATAAGTTTTAATATTATAGTATCATTAGTATTAACATCTAATACGGAAGCTATTGACTTGCTTATAATGATTGAATTATCAGGATTAAAATTTTCTAATGTATTATTCTTTAAAATGCCAAAAACTTCATCATCATTTTTTATATCAATACCATTTATAACAATCTCTTCCTCTCCTAAATGAGATATTAAACTAGCTCTGTATTTTAGCCTCGAAGCTATAGGACTTGATTTAAATATTTCTCTTAACTGCTGTTCTTTATTAGAATAATCAAATATATAATAATCATCTAATATATAATCTCTTGATTCTTTATAAGTACTATTCATTATATTAATATTACTTAAAGAAGTATCAGAATCATTTTTACTTAAATAATTCAAAGAAAATAATGAAGTAAATGTAATTACTATAGATATTAAACAACTAAGTATATTAATTTTTCTCATAAATATCCTAAACAAAAAATAATCATAATAATATAAAAAAAGATTATATCTTAATAGCCATTTTTGTAAATAGTAAATATTATTTTTTGATAAGTAATTATAAACTAATATATTTAAAAAATAAAAATGCTGACATATAAGAAATTATACGCCAGCATCATATAATCTAATTAAAATTTATTATTCTTGGAATAAAGGAGTTGTTTTATTAGTATCAAAACCTATAACTTTTGTAACTATTAAAAACATATTTGTAGTTCCTTCTTCCATACCAGGTCTTTCTTCTAAATAACCTTCAACTTTCAAGTTAACTTTAGTAGGTTCAGTAAAATTAAATCCTGTATATTCTCTCTCTAAATTAAGATACTCGCCTTCCATAGCTACAGGATAATTTTTCATTTCTGTGTAATTGCTGAAATTAGCAGAATCAGCATAGTAAACAAAATCGCCTTCAAACACTTGAGTATTTGAATTTAATTGAGTTTCTGCTGCTGCATTATCAGTAGTATTTTAAGTACTTTCTGTCTTATTAGAACAGGAAATAGCAAGCACAAAAATGATAAATAGTAAATAGATTCTTTTCATTTTTACCCTCTTTATTATATTATTTTGTTTTATGTAAAACAAAATAGTATGAAATTAGTAATAAATTTTTCTTAATTTTTTTATACATTTAAACAATTAATCTAATTTTCTCATCTGAGGGAAAAGAATAGTATCTCTAATGCTAGCAACATTCAAGAATAATATAGCCATTCTGTCAATACCTATTCCAAGTCCGCCTGTAGGAGGAAGTCCATATTCCAAAGCATTGATATAGTCTAAGTCCATATCCATAGTTTCATCTTCACCGCGTGCTTTAGCTTTTAATTGTTCTTCAAATCTTTCTTTTTGGTCTATAGGGTCATTAAGCTCACTGAATCCGTTAGACATCTCCATTCCGCCTATAAATAATTCGTATCTCTCTGTAATATCCGGATTATCAGGATAAGATTTTGAAAGAGGAGAAACTGCTTTAGGATAATTAATAACAAATGTAGGCTGTATCAATTTTTCTTCAACTTTTTCTTCAAATACTGCCACCATCACTTCCCATTTGCTAGGTTTAGTTTTTGAAGTATCTATTTCTACACCAACTGATTTAGCTTTTTCTAATGCTTCATCATCTGACTGTATAGCATTAAAATCAAGTCCTGAATGCTCTTTAACCAAATCAACCATAGGTACTCTTGCAAATGGAGGTTTGAAATTAATCTCATAATCTTTATACTGAGAAGTATATTTTCCATTTAATTTGAAACATACTTTTGAGAATACTTCTTCTACCAATTCCATAACCTTGTGGAAATTAGCATAAGCCATATACGCTTCCATCATAGTAAACTCAGGATTATGTCTTGTAGAGATACCTTCATTGCGGAAATTTCTATTAAGCTCAAATACTCTGTCGAAACCTCCTACAACCAATCTTTTCAAATAAAGTTCAGGTGCTATTCTCAAATATAATGTCATATCCAAAGTATTATGATGTGTGATGAAAGGTTTAGCCTTAGCTCCTCCAATCAAAGGGTGCATCATAGGAGTTTCTACTTCCAAGAAGTTATTTTCTATCATTACTTCTCTTATAGCAGAAATCATTTTAGATCTTTTAATAAATGCTTCTTTTACATCATCATTCATTATCAAATCAACATATCTTTGTCTATAGCGAAGTTCTGTATCTGTTAATCCATGGAATTTTTCAGGCAATGGATTAAGTGATTTAGTTAATAACTTTAATTCATTTGCATATATTGTAATTTCACCTGTTTTAGTTTTAAAAACAGTACCTTTTACACCTACAATATCACCTATATCTATTAATTTTTTGAATACTGTATTATAGAACTCATCGCCTACTTTATCTTTTTGTATATAAGCCTGAATAGTACCTACAGCATCCTTTATAGTTAAAAATGAAGACTTACCCATTACTCTATAAAGCATAATTCTTCCGGCAACGGCAACTTCTGTTTCATTTTTCTCTAACTCTTCAAATTTCTCTGCTATATCCTTAGATTTATAAGTTACATCATAACTATTTGGAAATGGATTTATTCCCATACCTCTCAATGTGTTTAACTTTTCTCTTCTGTTTTCTTTTTCTGCATTTTTTTCTACACTAGTATTTTTTTCATTTTGTGTATTTTCAGAATTATTTTGATTTTCTGACATTAAATTATCCCTCTCAAATTATTTGTTATTTGTAATGAAAATAACATTAAAAATGTTCTATAACTATATATTAAAAATAAAAAAAATTCTATACAAAAAATGCTAAAATATACAATGAATTTTTTTTAAGTTTATCAATTTTTATGTTTTTCTTTTTCACACTGCACCACAATTGTGGACAGAATCACAAAAGAAGCGGAGGTTCTGCATGATTGTGTACTTAGCAGGACTAGACACTGAAAATAACAAAAATATAAAAACTAATTTTTGGTAAACTATATTTGTTTATATATATATTAAAATTAATATAAATGGAGAGGAATTACCCTCCCCATAAATACAGAAGAAAATAAAAAAGTTTTATTATTTGCTGAAAGTTACACTTCCGCTATCACCTTTTCCTGGAGGTACAGTAACATTTAGTTCACATTTAACTGTTTCTTTGTCTTTAGTAAATTTGTATTTAAGAGTTGCATCATGATAAGTAGGATATGGAGTTGAACTATCAGTTTCTTCAAAAAATACTTGAACTTCATAATCATAAGACTGTTTTTCAGAAGTTAAATCCCAAGGAACAAGAACATTGTTTCTTCTCTCTTGCTTTCCTGTACTGCTGTCATATTTGTAATCTCTTATTTTACTTAATGATAACAATACTCCTGTGGCATCTGAAGCAATACTAAAATCCACGACTCCGTCTGAACTAACAGACATAGTTGATGAACCGCTTTTGTATGTACCTATTAAATTTGTTGTTCTTACTTTTGAACAAGCTGTTGAGAATAAAGCTAAAGCTGTTAAAACTAAAGCTATTTGTAAAATTTTTTTCATTTGTTTTACTCCTATTGTTTTTTTATTAATAAAAAGTTATATCTCGAGCTATAACCAATTATTTGAGAAATTAATTTTCTTGAATGCAATACAAAAAGATATACTGCTTTATATGATAAATATCTATTTATAAAAAATAAAGAAATAACAAATAAATTATTGTTAGTTACTGTAGACTGTAGACTGTAGACTGTAGACTGTAGACTGTCTTTAATATAAGAAATTGTTTTTAATATCATAGTAAACAAATTATACATCATACGACTAAAATGTCAATTAAATTTATATATAAATAATTAAAATATAGAATATTATTGGTAACTATATAATACGTTCTATTCTATATAAGAATTTCTAAAATCATATACAGAAAATATATCATATTTTACACCATGCAGTTTTTT
>CASEHG010000178.1 GCA_949287565.1 uncultured Brachyspira sp. | reverse complement strand
TATTCCTAAAGTAAAGAAGTTTAGAATAAACATTGTAGGAATTGATCTTACATCACCTATATTCATGTTGTTTCCTATTGTTGTTATGTCACCCGAAGGGTGCCTTGCCTACACCTTTGCCGACACCATAGGTGGACTTCGTCCGGCACACAGAGTGTTGGTCGGCTCACTTTTTTGTTATTGCCATGCTCTTTTAATAGCCTCCGTTTTCAAGTTTTATCTGTGAACCATGCACAAAGCCATGAATTGCATCTTTTCCGTCATTATCATCAGGAGGTAAGTAATACACTTCAATCCAGTTTTTTTCCCAATCACTTAAATCGCCGTTAATATCAACTTCCAATAAAAGTCCACCATTATTAATCATATCGTTTTTCAAAATCTTTCCTATTATTTTTCCATTTGGTTTATCTCTTATATTCACATAATCATCTTTAGAATTATATTCAAGAATACTATAAATAGCTTCTCCTTTAAATTCATAATTGTACTTATCAAAATACTCTGTTTTAATATCTCCCAATAGTTTGAAATTTACAAGCTCTCCATAAGCCTCTCTTCCTGCTTCACCTTCTCCATAAAAAGAATAGTTTCTTATTGTCACCTCCGCCCTTACAGCTGATACTCCTAAAAATGCTTTATTCAAAGGAGATGGTAAATTTACATTTTTATCATCTAATAAAATACCGAAGTCTAATCTTTCAAATTCTTTATAATCATCTATATTATGGGAATCTGTACTAAATAAAAAAGGCAAGTCAATATTATTATCAGGATAAAATCTTAAAGCATTATTAGCCTCAAAATCATCAGCTCTTTCAAGTACCCCTGTCAATGTAACCTCACCATCAAAATAAATTTTAGCAGCAGAATAAGTGCCGTCAAGTTTTTTTACTTTAAGTGTATTTTTTGTCATTTTACCATTATCACTTAAAAGTTCATTGAAGTGTGCCGCATCAGGCGGAAATGCCCATAAAAAATTAATGCTTAAAAGAAATAAAATAATTTTCTTCATTTAATCCCCCCGTTCGACCACCGAAGGTGCCTTGCCTCCGGCACGCAGAGCGTTGGTCGCTAATATAAGCCAGCAACTAAAGTTACTGGCTGCTACGGCTCACTTTTTTGTTATATATAGTTTTCAAAATCTTGTAATTTTTTATTTTGTTGTTATGTCACCAGTAATGGTGTCTTGCCTACACTTTTTTATTATATAGTCTTCAAAGGCTAATAATTTTTTATTATTGCTATGCTCTTTAATAGCCTCCGTTTTCAAGTTTTATCTGTGAACCATGCACAAAGCCATGAATTGCATCTTTTCCGTCTTCAGCCTCTGGAGGAAGATAAAATACTTCAAGCCACTTTGTTTCGATATCTGCATAATTCTCATAATCAATACCTTCTCCATTGATAGATAATAAAACCCCCCCATTATAAATCATATCTCTTTTCAAAATCTTTCCTATTATTTTTCCATTTGCTTTATCTCTTATATTCACATAATCATCTTTAGAATTATATTCAAGTTCGTTGTAATGAACATTTCCTGAATTATAATTATTTTTATTAAAATACTCTGTTTCTACATCACCTAAAGCCTTAAAACCTACAATATCACCGTAAGCCTCTCTAGATGCTTCACCTTCTCCGTAAAAATGATAATTTTTTATTGTTATTTCTGCTCTTACAGCAGCAGCACCTAAAAATCTTTTATTCAAAGGTTCTGGTAATTTTACTTCAATATTTTTTAATAAAACACCGAATTCCAATCTGTCAAATTCAACGCCGCTAAAATCCCAAGAATCACCATATTTAGAAGCACCTTGATTTTTCAAATTCATTTCAGATGAAACGTATAAAAAAGGAAGATCTACATTATTATCAGGATAAAATCTTAAAGCAGTATAATTATTTCCCATATCTTCATTATCAGATCTTTCAAGAACTCCTGTTAATGTAATCTCTCCATCAAAATAAACTATACCATAACTTTCTACATTATAGGCTTTAAGTGTATTTTTTGTCACTTTACCATCATAGCTTAAAAGTTCAGAAAAATATGCTTCACTAGGCGGAAATGCCCATAAAAAATTAATGCTTAAAAGAAATAAAATAATTTTTTTCATTGAATCCCCCGTTCGCCTACGCCTTAAATAAGCTAGCGAGTAAACTCACTAGCTGGCTTACCAAAGGTACCTACTTGGTCGGCTCACTTGTTATTGTTATGCTCGCCCACCGAAGTGACTACTTGGTCGGCTCGCTTTTTTATTATATATAAAAAACTTATTTTTTACTACACTCACAAGTTTTTTATTAGTTCTATATAGTTTTAATTTTTTCTTATCCTTATATATAAATTAAAACATAAATATTACAAATTTATAAAACATTCACTATTTTACTATTTTATAACCGTACTCCTTTGCCATATCATTAGCTGTTTTACCTTCTTTATTTTTTATATTCACATCAGGATTTAATTTTAATATTTCATTTATAAGAGGCTCATTGCGAAGTGCTATAGCATACATTAATAAAGTATTTCCTTTATTATCTTGAGCATTAATATCTGCCCCATTAGATACTAATAACTTTATAAGTCTTATAGCTGTATCTGTCTCTTCCATTTTCTTTTGATTCATATAATTTTTTATATAATCTGTTTTTGCATAATCTCCAAACATATTTTCTGTCATTGCCTTAACATTTTCTAAAATACCAAAAGATGATATTGTATGAAATAAAGCTGTTTTTCCTTCTTTGTCTTTTATATTAATATCTGCCTTTTCTGATAAACATATATCTATTATTTTTGTTTTATCAGTTTGAACGGCAAACATCAATGTTGTTACGCCTTCATTATCCTGTGCATTAATATCAGCACCTTTTTCAAGTAAGAACTTAACATGATCTTGATTTTCATAAGCTAAAGAATGCTGTATTAAAGGAGTTCTTCCAGATTTATTTCTTTTATTTATGTCTGCACCATGCTGAAGAAAATAATTAACTGTTTCTACTTTTCTAGTAAAAAAGAAAACATTAGAACCATAATTATCTGACACATTGAAATCAGGATTATATTTTTCAAATAGTTTTAACATTTCAAGTTCATCTAAAACAGCAGCCAATAAAAAGGCATTTCTTCCGCTATTATCTTTTATTTTAGTAACATCTGCATTATGCTCTAATAAAATTTTAACAATCTCTATTTCTCCTTCTGTTATAGCATTCATTAAAGGAGTAAATCCTTCTTCATCTTGAACATTAATATTAACTTTATCAATTAATTCTTCAATTACATACATTTGACCATAACGGCATGCATGCAGAAAATTCTTTTCATCTTGAGATATACCATAAGAAGCATTCGCCATAAAAACTACTCCAACAATAATTAACACAATATATTTTTTTACCATTTGAGTTCCTATTATTACTAATAAAAATTGTTCGCTAACCAACTCTAGCAAATAAATTTGCTAGAGGCTCACAATTTTTATAAATTATATTTTATTATTACTATGCCAACCATAATGTAACTTACATACAGCACAAAAAGTGATGACCGCCCCAGATTATTA
>CASEHG010000177.1 GCA_949287565.1 uncultured Brachyspira sp. | reverse complement strand
TAAGTCATAATTATATAGGTACTGAACATTTACTTCTTGGACTTTTAAGAGAAGAAAGCGGTACAGCTTATAATGTACTTACAAGCATGGGGCTTGAGCTTACTATATTAAGACAAGAAATATTAAAAATGCTTGGTGTTGCTGGAAGTAATATTTCTTCTATGGAGCAGACTAGTCAGGAAGATAATGTTAAAAAAGTAAAAACCCCTACTTTAGATCAATTTGCCAGAGATTTAACTAAAATGGCTAGAGATAAAGCTTTAGACAGAGTTATAGGCAGAGAAAATGAAGTTATGAGAGTAGTTCAGATTCTATCAAGAAGAAAGAAAAATAATCCTATACTTCTTGGAGAGCCTGGAGTAGGTAAAACAGCTATAGTTGAAGGACTTGCTGAAAAAATAGTGGCTGCTGATGTGCCTGATATACTTCTTAAAAAACGCGTATTAACTTTGGATTTGTCTTCTGTTGTTGCTGGTACAAAATATAGAGGTGAATTTGAAGAGAGAATAAAAAATATAGTTTTGGAAATAAAAAAAGCTAGTAATATTATTATATTCATAGATGAGCTTCATACATTAATAGGAGCAGGCGGGGCTGAAGGTGCTTTAGATGCTGCTAATATGTTAAAGCCGGCACTTTCAAGAGGTGAGATTCAATGTATTGGTGCTACTACTATAAATGAGTATAAAAAGTACATAGAAAAAGACGGTGCTTTGGTTAGAAGATTCCAACCTATCAATGTGGAAGAGCCTAGCATAGAAGATACTATAGAAATATTGAATGGTATAAAAGGTAAATACGAAGAACATCATAAAGTAAAATATACAGATGAAGCTATAAATGCTGCTGCTGTGTTGAGTAAAAGATATATTTTTGAAAGACATTTACCTGATAAAGCTATAGATTTGATAGATGAGGCAGGTTCAAGAGCAAGACTTCTTAATATGACAAGACCTCAGGAGTTTAAAGATTTAGAGAAGAAAATAGAAGAACTTAATCAGCAGAAGAAAAATGCCGTTGATAATCAGAATTTTGAAGATGCTGCTAAAATAAGAGATGAAATTAGTTCTATACAGGAAGAGCTTGCTAAGAAAGAAGAAAAATGGCGTGAAGAAAGAGAAAAGATAGAAACATTTATTGAAGAAGATGATATAAGACATGTTATATCTGAAATAACTAATATACCTATAAAAAGATTATTAAATTCAGAAAGCAAAAGACTAATAGGTATGGAAGAAGAACTACATCAGAAAGTTGTAGGACAGAAAGAGGCTATAGCTTCTATATCTAAAGCAATTAGAAGAAGCAGAGCAGGACTTAAAACATCAAAAAGACCTCTTGGAAGTTTTATCTTCTTAGGACCTACAGGAGTTGGTAAAACAGCTTTAGCTAAAGTGCTTTCAGAGTTTATGTTTGGAGATAGCGATGCTCTTATCAGAATAGATATGAGTGAGTTTATGGAAAAGTTTGCGGTAAGCAGACTTATAGGAGCTCCTCCTGGATATGTTGGTTATGAAGAGGGAGGCGGACTTACTGAAAAGGTAAGAAGAAAACCTTATTCTCTTATACTTTTCGATGAAATAGAAAAGGCTCACCCTGATGTTACTAATATACTTTTACAGGTGCTTGAAGAAGGTCAGCTTACTGATAATTTTGGAAGAAAAGTTGATTTTTCAAATACTATTATAATTATAACAAGTAACTTAGGTGCAAGAGATATTATTAAAGGAAGTTCTTTAGGATTTAATGCTGTTGGAAGTGAAAAAGATGCTAATGATATTAAAAATTTTGCTTTGGAAGAATTAAAACAGAATTTCAATCCTGAATTTTTAAATAGAATTGATGATATTATAGTGTTCCATACTCTTAGCAAAGAGGATTTGAAAGATATAATCAATATAATGCTTAAAGAGCTTAATGAGGCTATTAAAGAGAGAAATATAGTTATCAATTTAAGCGAAGAAGCTAAGAATTATATCATAGATAAGGGATTTGATAAGAAGTATGGTGCTAGAAGTTTAAGAAGGGCTATACAGAAAGAGATAGAAGATTATGTGAGTACCGAAATATTGTTTGGTAATATTGAAGATGGTGATACTATTAACGTTGATGCTAATGATGGCTCTTTGATATTTTCTTATGATAAGTCAGTTAAGACTGAAAATAAGGAATTATCTAAAAGTTAGTTAACATACTCCTATAAATATTTGTGATGCTTCCAAAATTATTTTTATGATTTTGGGGCGTCTTTTTATTTTTAGTTTTTGTACAATTAAAAATTAATCATTTGTGAATACTTTCTTTATTCTATAATTCGTGAAATCTTTTTCTATATTATAATCTATAGTAATTATATATGGTCTAGTATTAGTGTATGTGTAACTTATATCTATAATAATGTCGTTTATTTCATACCCTTTTATAATGCTTTCTCTCCATTCCATTTCAGTATTTTTCATTTCGCCTATATTTAATTTTTTATTTATTGGTATAAGATTATCTATATTAGGAGAGCCTCCGAATTGCCTTCCTATTATATGTCCGCCTTGATCTTTATCTTTTATACCATAAAGTTCCACAACTTTTCTTTGAGCATAATTATTTCTTTTAGCATTTGAAAGTATGAGATTATCTTTTTCTTATAACTTTGTATATCCTTGATTGTTTGTCAGTGCTGTATAGTGTACCATTTATATTATATTTTATATTAGGTTTTAGATATTCTATTCTATTTATTTTTATAAAATGAGATTTATCATCATAGCTTTGAATATTATATACACTATTAGTTTGACAAGATATTATGATGATTATAGAAAGTATTGTTAAAATATATGTTTTAATATTCATAATTTGATTATATTTGTTATCTGTTTACTTACAACCTTTTAAAAGATGTATTTTTAAATTTTTACTATGAAAAGACATTTTATATACGGTATTTATATATGTAACTTTATATAAATAATATAGTTGTTAAAAAATTACTTGTGTAATTATAAAAATAATTTTAGTTAAAATGAATATTTTATGTATGTGTAAAAATCTTTATAACACATTAGTACTATATGTAGACTTAGATTTTATTATTAGAATAGAGTAGTGTAAAGCCATAATATTATAAAATATTGAATGAAATCAGTGTAAATATTGGTTAGTTTTGAAATAAATATTATTTTTTATTTATAAAGAGCAATAAAAAAGCTATGTATGAATAATTACATCCATACATAGCTATTATTTTTTAATAACTTTTATTTTTAGTTATTTGTTTGAGCAGTACCAGCATTATTTTGCTGTTGGTTTCTTAATATCATAGCTTCATCATAAGTTATGTATTCCATATTAGGATCATAAGTACCAGCTCTCTCTTCACCATTCATACTAGGTATAGTTAATACCTGACCAGGTAATATTAAGTCTGGGTTATTAGGATCTCTTAATACGTTTCTATTAGCTTGATATATTCTATACCATTGTATAGGATCATTATATATGAATGAATAACCAGCTATTCTCCATAAAGCATCAGTTAAAGGAGTTCTTTGTACTACAGTGTAATACATAGGAAGAACAGTAACTTTACCTTCAGTATTAACTGTCTGACCAGTAGTAGCATCTATTATTTGACCAGTTTCATTATTATTGTTATCTGTATCAACTAAGTCACCATCTACAGGTCTCTTAGGTCCCATTTCATATATAGCATTCATAGTTCTATTAGCTTCTTCTAGTTTTTCTCTAGCTAAAGTATTATCATTATTAGTTAAAGCATCTTCAGCATCTTTTAATATTTGAGAAAGATTTTGATCCTCTTCACTGTCTGGGATTATATAACCTTCATCAACTAATTGCTGATATCTAGCTTTAAGATCATCTAATTGTCTTTGATTTTCCTCTCTTGCTATAGCATTATCACGATTATTAACTAAGTCATCCATAGCTTGAGAAGCCTCTAATGCTTTTTGGCTAGCAGCAGCAGGATCTGTTTCTACAACATTATTAGCATCAGCTAAAAGAGTAGATATATTCTGATCAGCTTCATCACCTCTTGTTATAGTATTGTCATTAACTAAACCATCATATTTTTGCTGTGCATTAGCAATATCTTGTTTAGCTTTAGCGATAGCATCAGCTTTTTCTTTAGCAAGTGCTTCTTGTTCTGCTTTTTTTCTAGCTTCTTCTTCAGCTTTTTTCTTAGCTTCAGCAGCAGCCTTAGCTTTAGCTTCTGCCTCAGCTTTTGCTTTAGCCTCTGCAGCAGCCTTAGCTTTTGCTTCAGCAGCAGCCTTAGCTTTTGCCTCTGCCTCAGCTTTTGCTTTAGCAGCAGCGGCAGCTCTTTCAGCAGCAGCTTTTGCATCTGCTTCAGCTTTAGTTATACCAGCAAGAGCAGCAGCAACATTCTGTTGAACGCTTGCAAAATTATCAGCTTTCAAAGCCTCATCAGCTTTAGTTAAAGCACCAGATACAGTTTTATCGTTATTGTCACCTGCTTTTATACTTTTGCCTAAAGCAGCATTGTATTTACCTCTAGCATCAGCTATTGCTTTAGAAGCAGTATCTCTTTCTCTTCCTAAATAACCTTCTTTAACTGAATTAGCAGAAGATAATGCATTATTATAATATTCTAAAACAGTATTGAAAGTATTAGAAGCAGTATTAAATTCTTCATCAGTTTGTGCTACTGTATCAGGACCAGGTATGCTTCCTATATTAGCATTACCTTCTTCAAAATATTTAACAGCTTCTTCATACTGAGTTTTGAATTGATTATCAGTAGCAGCTCCCATTTGATTTATTTCAGTTATTGCATTATTAGCATCATTTTTAGTTTTATTGATTCTAGCATTCATAAGTCTGTAGAATAATGCCATTTGGGCTTTATCTATACTTAAAGAAGCCTCTTGAGACTTATCATAAGACTGCTGATATTGACCTTGATTCTGAAGATCATCAGCTTCTTGAGTTATTCTAGCAGCATCTTCATAAGTCTGTGCCGGTAAAATAGACCATGTGAAAGATAATAAAGCTATAGTAGCCATTATTTTTTTTATTTTCATCATTTACTCCTTAAAAATATTAGTTCTGTTCCTGTTCAAAGGCTTCTATTTCCTGCATCATCTTTTCTAATTGAGCCAAACGTTCTTTAACTAGTTTTAAAGCCTCATCACTTTTATCAAATTGCTCTTTAGTTTTATTGTATAAATCAGTGTAAGCTACTTTGGCTTGATAAAGTTTATCTACCATAATTCTGTAGTCTTTAGTTTCAGCTGTATACATTGCATTAGCTTCTTGATATACAGTATCAGCTTTAGCAAATTCATCAGCGTACATTACACCAGCTTTAATATCAATAGCATTAGTTGCACTTTCATCAGTCTGTTTTTTAAGTATTTCAGAATATGGCGGCAAACCTTTGTCTAAAACTAAATTATAATTAGTTTCAGCAGCTAGTAACAATTCTTTAGCTTTTTCAGCTTCGTCTTTGTTTTCCTCTTTCATTATGATATCAGCTTCAGCATAGCCTTTTTCTGCTATATCAAAATCTTCCTGAGCAAATGTTTGTATCTCTGGATATTTGTTTACTACAGTATCTCTTAGAGCGGTTACCCTTTCATATTCCTTTGTAGGCAAGCCGCCGCATGAAATAAGCATAAAAGCTATTAAGGCGATAAAACCTATTTGCAACTTCAGTTTCATAATCAGATTAATCCTCCAGTATTTATAAATATATTTTATGGCTTTCAATTAAATAAAACCATAATTATTAAAATAAGAAAAAAATATAATTACATTTTATGTAAAAAAAATGAAATTATGTTAACTATGTTATTATTAACGGTATAAAAGTCAAGGGCTTTTATAGTTTTTTAATTTATTTATGTATAAGATTATTTATTTTTTTGTAAAAAAAAGAGACTTTTTTAAAATAAAGTCCCTTTTTTCTAAAATATTTATTATATTTATTATCCAAATTTTATTTATTAGACAAATATTTATCTATTCCAGCAGCTGCTCTTTTACCATCTCCTATAGCTAAAATAACAGTAGCAGCACCTCTAGCAGCGTCTCCTCCAGCAAAAACTCCTTCCATAGAAGTAGCTCCTGTTTCTTCGTCTATAACATAAGTACCTTTTTTAGTAGTTTGTAATTCAGGAACTTTTCTAGCTATAAGTGGGTTAGGAGTAGTACCTATTGCTACAATAACTGCATCAACTTCTATATCTTCTGTTTGTCCTGCAACTGGTACAGGTTTTCTTCTTCCATCAGAATCAGCTTCCCCAAGCTCCATAACTTGAGTTCTAACAGCTGTAACATTATCATTTTCATCGCCTAATATTTCTAAAGGAGCTCTTAAGAATCTGAAATCAACACCTTCTTCCATAGCATGATGAATTTCTTCTAATCTTGCAGGAAGTTCTTTTTCTGTTCTTCTGTATATGATGTATACTTTTTCAGCACCTAATCTTACAGCAGTTCTGCAAGCATCCATAGCAACGTTACCGCCGCCTAATACAGCTACTTTTTTATGTCTTATAACAGGAGTATCAACTTCAGGGAATTTATAAGCTCCCATTAAGTTAACTCTTGTTAAATATTCATTAGCAGAATAAACTCCGCATAGATGTTCTCCTGGTACATTTAAAAATGCAGGAAGTCCGGCACCTGTTCCTAAGAATATAGCATCATATTCTTTTCTTAATTCATTGAAATCTAAAGATATACCTGCAACTTCATTAATTCTGAAGTTTACACCATCTTTTTTAAGGTTTTCTACTTCATGTGCCACTAATTCTTTAGGAAGACGAAATTCAGGAATACCGTACATTAATACACCACCTATTGTGTGTAAAGCTTCTAATACAGTAACATCATATCCTAATTTTATTAAGTCTCCAGCACAAGCTAAACCAGCAGGTCCGGCACCAATTATACATACCTTTTTACCATTTTTTTCTACCTGTAAATTTTCATGTTTGGCATGTTTTCTTTCATAGTCAGCAACAAACATTTCTAATTTACCAATAGCAACAGGTTCGAATTTTTTACCTACTACACATCTTTGTTCACATTGTTCTTCTTGAGGACATACTCTTCCGCATGCAGCAGGTAAAGCATTAGTTTCTTTAATTTTTTTAGCTGCTTCTAAGAATTTTTTTTCAGCTATAAGTCCTATAAATTCAGGAATTTTTACCTTAGCAGGACAGCCTTCCATACAATGTGGAACTTTACAATCTAAACATCTTAAAGATTCTTGATATGCTTGCTCTTCAGTATATCCTAGAGGAACTTCTTTAAAATCTTTCCTTCTTTCTTCTGGGCTTCTAGTAGGCATTTCTTGTCTAGGTATTTCGCCTAATTTCGATCTTGGCGGCATATATATCTCTCCTATTTTATATTTTAGGTATTTTTTGCTTTTATTTTATTTAGCAAAGATTATACTATAATTTTAAATATAATCAATGCTAATATTATTTTTTATTTTGAAGTTTTTTATTATTGGATTATATACTGAATTTAAATAAATATTATTGTTTTTATTTTATAATTTAAATTTTATTTTATCAAATAAAATAACCAGTCATTTACTT
>CASEHG010000176.1 GCA_949287565.1 uncultured Brachyspira sp. | reverse complement strand
TTAATTAATTTGCATAGATATTTTTTTTATTATAATTTTTTGATTAGAATTTTATTAGGACTTTTATATTATGACAATATATGAAGCAAAAAATATAGATGATGAATTAATAGATAAACTGTATATAATATGGGAAAAATCTGTAAGAGCAACTCATTTATTTCTTAAAGAAGATGATATTATAAATATATCCAAATACGTTAAAAAATATTTAATAGAGATAAAGCATTTAATAATTGCAGAGATGTAAAATAATATTGTTGGTTTTATGGGCATAGAAAATAAAAAATTAGAAATGCTTTTTCTAGATCCTGAAGTTATAAGAAATGGAATAGGCAGAAAATTAATACAATATGCTATTTACAATTATGATATCGAAGAAGTATCAGTCAATGAACAAAATACAAATGCATACAATTTTTATAAGCATATAGGTTTTGAAGATTATAAAAGAGATGAATACGATGATCTAGGAAACAATTTTCCTATTATTCATATGAAATTAAAAATATATAATAAATAAAAACTCCCCAGTATTCTAAAAATATCGGGGAGTTTTATTCATCACAGCAAAGTATTTTTTACTGTAATGTTACAACATAATTCCATTGAGGAACAGGATATCTTCCTGTCTTTCCAACTGATCTGCCGTTAGCATCTGTAATTTCTGCTTCGGCATATAATAAGTATCTTCCTTTAGGCAAGTACTTTCCGCCTGCAGAAGTTCTTCCTGCAAAGTAGAATTGAGTCTGTGCCTGTCCGTCCAATACATATATTTTAGGCAAATAGAATACTAAATCTCTGCTTAATATATTATAATTGTTATCTACTCTTCTAGCATACACTCTTATTTTAGCATATTTTCCTTCAGCAGGAGATTTTACTGCTAAAGTTATTAAAACAGGGTTAGTTCTAGTAGCAACGAATCTATCATTATAATTTATGATAAAAGAACTTATTCTTACATTTGTTTCAGTAGAAGACATTGTATTCATCATATTATCATTAGGTCTAAGAGTATTAGAACTTGTTACTAAAACTGTATTTTCAGTATTATAAGTATAAGCTGAACTGCCGCTATTTGGTTTAGAAACAGGAGGTTTTATATCTGGTATATCAAGATTATTTCCTGCCTCATATAATCCATTATCTGTAAGATTTATAGAAGAATCTTTGTTTGTTGATTTAGTGTTCGTATTATTATCTGTTAATATGGTGTTATTTGTAGCTAAGAAATCTTTTTCTTCAGGAGTTATATCCTCGCCGAATATATCATCTGTTGTTAAAGTATCTTCAGGCATATCATTTGTATTGGCTGCACCAAAATCTAAAATAGGTATATTATTGCTGCTCAATATGCTCTTAGTAATAAAGAAACCTGCAACTAAAATTACAAGTAATATTACTATTATGATTATAGGTTTTAATTTTGCTTTCATTTCGTTAGACATAAATTCCCATCCATGATTATATTTTATTATATTAATTTTTCGGTAAAAATATAAATTGTTTAATAAAAAAATATAATTATAAAATGAAAATTATTTAATCCCATAAGAAACTTTTTAATTCTTTAGATAAATTAAGTCCTGCAAGTTTCTTTATGGCTTTTATCTGAATCTGTCTTACTCTTTCTCTTGTGATATTTAATTCTTTTCCAGTATCTTCAAGAGTTTTAGCCTCTTTTCCATATAATCCATATCTTGATATGATAACTGTTCTCTCTTTTTCATCTAAACATTTAAGAGCTTCTGTTAAAGTATCCCTCAAACTATCCATAAACGCTTTTTGATGAGGTGATGGGAAATTTTTATCTTCTATAATAGAAGTCATATCATTATTATCTGAATTTCTGAAAAAAGAGTCAACACTGGCAGTATCCTGAGTAAATATCATAATATAAGATAGAGTTTTTCTATCTATTTTCATTTCCTTAGATATTTCATCTATTGTAGGTTCTCTGCCTAATTTCTGAGTAAGTGTTTTTGATGTTTGTATACTCTTTTTTATAAGTCTTGCTATATGCATAGGGAATCTTATAATATGTCTTTTGCTTGATATTTCTTTAACTATGCTCTGTTTTATCCACCAAACACCATAAGTAGAAAATTTGAATCCTTTTTTATATTCAAATCTTTTAACAGCCTCTATAAGCCCTATGTTTCCCTCATCTATAATATCAATAAAAGGTACTCCGCTGTTATAATATCTTTTAGCTATACTTATAACAAGTCTTAAATTAGATTTTACAAGCTTATGCTGTATAGAATCTATTTCTTTATCTATCTCTTCTATTTTTTTTAAAGACTCTTCATCATCATTATTTTCTAATGCTGCTCTATTCTCTCGGCAAACTTCAAGACGCTGCCATAAATCAAGTTCTTCCTCTTTAGTGAGTCTTCTTATTTCACCTATTTGCTTTAAATATACGCTAACAGGTCCCTTATACTCTTGATTAATATCTTTTTTTAACAATTACTTTCCCTAAAACAAAAAACATTACTATTAGGATATAAGATTTTTATAAATTGTCAAGTATATAATAAATATTTAATTATAAAGGACAATCAAATATATAAGCCCCCTTAACTTTTTCTAAATATCTAATAAATATATAGAAAATTACAGGGTCTATCTTTACACTATATCCTAAAAAATTTTCATACATATAAGAAATTACTTCATTAGCAACATTTCCTGTGCTGCTATTAGAAATTTTAGTATATAAACTATCATAAGAATCTACTATTTCTAATGCTTTTGCAGGAAAATATGATAATGCAGTTAAATTCTCAATATCATTTGAATCATAAGTTAATATATTTTCTATATTATTATAACTCTTATTGGCAAACTGCTTATTATACATATTTGTAAACATACCATATCCATGCCCATAATACTCATGATGAAGTCCTACTGTAGCATATGTATATTCATTCTGTGCCATACAATATTTAAGCAAATTAAATCCTAAAACAGCATGATTATCCCCTTCATTATTAGCAACAATAGGAATATTAGGAAGTACATCAACAAGTGCTATATCATGCCAAAAAGCAGCTCTCGCATAATATTTTATTTCATTATGCTCTACTTTTCTAAATCCAACTTTTGATATATCTTCTATTCTGTCAGCTTTAGTAAGTAAATTATATTTTTTTCCTATTTCATCATAATATGAATAATATTTCTTTTTATAATCAACTCTTAATTTAGAAGCCACTCCTCTAGATATTTCTTCATTATAATAATATAAAAACTCTACCATCATAACAAATACTCTATTACTATGACATATTACATTATCATCTTTAAATGATGAAATATTATTAAATATAGTAATATCTGTATATTCTTTCTCTA
>CASEHG010000175.1 GCA_949287565.1 uncultured Brachyspira sp. | reverse complement strand
ACGGTACGCCTTTCGAGCCTTCATACACTGAGTTAAACGGTAAGTATTACAGAACTTTCAACAGCACTTATCCTATGCCTCCAATAAAAGAGATTATGGAAACGGTAGACAGATTTGAAACTAATTTCACAGTTACAGAGGATCATATTAAAAAGTATGGCTATTATCAATTACAAGTATCTTCAGTTACGCCAGATAAAGCACAGGAATCCGACTGGGTTAATGTAGTACCTAATAATCAAACTACTTCCTCTATAGGTTGGGAGAGCGGCGGAGCTGATTTATTTACTTTTAATAATAAAATAGTGCGTTTGGTTGATTATGACAGACAGTTTAAACTTAATACTCAATATGAAACAGCCTTGAATCTTTCAGAGAAATATTATGCATTACTTGAGGCTTCTAAAACTATGGAAGATTACAAAAAGTATGATTATTATTTCTTATACTATAAAGCTATGGCGGATATGTTAAAGATAATTAAAGACAAGGGCAATGATTATTTCCGTCCTGATGAGGCTGTTACGCATTATACTTTTGAAATTAATTGATCTGTTATCTTTATAAAAAAATCATAGTGTATATATTATATTTTTATATACATTATGATTTTTTTGTGTAAAAAAAATTAATAAAATTCAAATATATACACTACATTTACTACAATTATTTAAAAAAATGTAAATTTTCTAAAGAAAACGAACTATATATACGCATTTTTTATAAAAAACGCTTGTATTTATCTCTGTATTTGTTATATTATATATATAAGTGAAAACAAAGAAAAACGCTTATAACTAGAAATAAAAACAATTATTAAAAATTATAAAGGAGTATATAAATATGACTAACAATAACAAATACGATATAGTAATAATAGGTTCAGGATTAGGCGGATTAACTTCCGGAGCTTATTTAGCAAAAAAAGGAAAGAAAGTTTTAGTTTTAGAAAGTCACAATATAGTTGGCGGATGTGCTACAGTATATAAAAGAAAAAATGTTAAGTTTGAAGTAGGTCTTCATGAAATGGATATGGCTAAAAAAAGCAGAGATGGAAAATATCCTATATTAAAACAATTAGGTATTTATGACAGAGTTGATTTTGTTAAATTGCCTCAAACTTGGAGAATAAAAACAGAGTCTACAGATTTAGTTATACCTGAAGGCTATCAGAATGTTATGAATACATTAGAAAAAGAATTCCCAGAGGAGAAAGGCGGTATTAAAAAATATTTCGGCGGGCTTTCAAGAATGATGTATATGATAAGAAGACTTCCTTATGACTTGAAGTTTTTTGATTTCTTATTTTATCCTATAACAACATTCCCAATGAATTTATATCATTTATTTACACAAAAGAAACTTGGAAATGTTTTGGATTCAATCATAAAAAGTGATAAGTTAAAAAGGATATTAAATATTAATATAACTTACTATCATGATAATCCTTATGAATTTACTTGGTATTATCATGCTTGTGCTCAAGGCGGATACTATAATCAAGCTTGTTTTATCAAAGGCGGAAGTCAAAACTTATCAAATGCTTTAGCTGATATAATAAGAGAAAACGGCGGAGAGGTGAGAGTTTCTTCAGAAGTGAAAAAAATAAATGTTAAAGGAAATATTGCTGAAGGTGTTACTTACTTTGACAAAAGATCAAAAGAGGAAGTTACAGTGAATGCTGATTATGTAATAGCTAATGCAGCACCTAAAGTTGTATATGATGAGCTTCTTCCAAAAGGATATGAGGATAAGAGAATAAATAAACTTAAAAACTCTGTATCATTATACACAGTTTACATAATATTTAAGAAGAAATTTACAGAACTTTATCCTAACAATGCATATTCTACTTTTATAAGTACAGAAAAAATGTTGAATACTCCATTTAAAGAAGATGCTAAAGGACAAAGAAACATACCAGTAGAAGATAGAAACTTTGTATTTGTTGATTATTCTACAATAGACAGTGGACTTGTAGAAGAAGGCGATGAACGTTCATTTGCTGTATTGACAGGACCTTCATATTTAGATGAGTGGAAAGATTTAAGCGATGAAGATTATAAACCTAAAAAGAAAGAATTAGCAGAAAAATTGATAGACAGAGCAGAAAAGCATTATCCGGGATTTAGAGATAATATCGAGTATTATGAAGTTGCTACACCAAAAACAATAAAGAGATATATTAAAACTCCAGAGGGTACAGCTTATGGATTCGTTCAAGATGGTTATTTGAAAAAAAGCCGTTCTGTGAGAGTATCTCCTACAGTTAAGAATTTACATTTTGCTAGTGCTTGGGGATTTCCTGGCGGCGGATTTACAGGTGCTATAATGAGCGGATATTTAGCAGCAAGAAATATATTATTCCCTATAAAGCCTTATATAGTGTTGAGAATACTTCTTTGTGCTGCTTTCGGAACTGCTGTGGGTACTATACATCACTGGCTTCCTGCTTTGATGAATTTGTTTAAGTAATAACTTATATATCACAGTCTTATTTTATCTTAATATTATAAGACTGTGAGTATTGAAAACATATGATAAAAAATAAAAACATATAAATAAGAAAGGAGAAATACAAATGAAAAATAAAATAATAACAATATTAATTTTTACAATGATATCAAGTATAATGGCTTTCGCACAAAATGCTGATGATATAGTTGGATTATGGTATAGTCAGGCTGATGCAAAAAATAGAGTTTCTGTAGTTCAAGTATATAAAGAGAATAATAAATACTATGCTTATTCATTTGCCTATCAGAATTCTACTGATACTGTAAATGATGTCAATAATCCTAAAGCAGAATTAAGAAACTTGCCTTTAAAAGGACTTGTATATTTATATGATTTAGAGTTTTCAAAAGGTGAATGGAAAGGCGGAAAAATATATAATCCAGAGCAGGGTAAAACATATAATGCCAAAGCTAGTATTTCAGATAACAAGCAGGAGTTAAAAATAAAAGCTACTATAGACGGAGCCGGACTTTTTGGTAAAACTCTTACTTGGAAGAAAGTACCTAGCAATGAAGTTTCTAAATATACGCCATTAAATAAAAGTGAATTAAGAAAACTCAATTAAAAGACTCAATTAAAAATATATTAAGTCAGTGTATAGTAATTGCTGTACATTGACGGAAAGAATGCAAAATAAATATAGAAGAAATTATAAAGTTTACTGAATAAAAAATAGTAGAATATTATGAAAAAAATATTAGCAATTATACTCATTACAATTATAAATATACCGTTATTAGCACAAGAAGATGTAAAGCCTCAAAGAGATTTAACTGACAAGTCTGATGAAGGCTGGTATTTTTCAAACCACTTCTTAGGCAGATGGAATCACTTTGGGGCTCTATATCAAGGACAATTATTCTATAAAAACGCTTTATTTAGAGAAATGAATAATTTCTTCTTCGCTGATTCTTATGTTCTTGCCGGAATAGAACAGGAATTAAGCAGTTTTTCAAGAACTTCAGCTTATGTTGAATTTCAGCCTTAAATAGCATTGAAAATGTTATTTAAGTTCACTTATGAGGCAGGACTTGCCGATCCCGGAAGACCTGTTTTGGTTGATAGTAATACAAAAGAATTTAATCATGCACTTCCTCCATTTACAGGACTTAATCCTATGAATAAAAAACCGCAGTATGTGGGAGGAAATACTATATATGTTCAGTTTGCACCTACACTTACAATGGGAGGCCCTGCAGGACCGGGTTTAATAGCTTTAATATATACGCCTTATATAAATTATGTTAGAGCCTTTGGTGTAGACAAAAATGAATATGTTTATTTAGCAAGAGAATCCATAGTTGTAAAGGCTGAAGATGTATATTTTAATCATGATATAAAATTGGGATACAGCATGAAAGAATGGGGTATGGCTTTTGCTATCAATACAACATCAATACAACAATAGAACATATGCTTTCTTCTAGTAAGGATTTATACAGAGTTGGGTTATTTGCTGCTTATTCTTATAAAAAGGCTTTAAATAGTGTGCCTAGTCTTTCTCCATTTGTTAGTACTAAAATAGGTACTTGGCTTATTGAAAAGCATGCACAATATAAATTTGTTATACAGTTGGATGCTGGTATAGAATGGAAATTTCATTAATACATACATTTAATTACTTAATATCATAAAACTTACAAAGATGTACATTTCTTTGTAAGTTTTATAAAATAATTATAATTAATATTTTACTAAATACTAAAACTTATGTTTTATAATACAAATAACATTTAATAAATTAAGGTAAATTATGAAGAAAAAATTTTTATTTATTTCAGCATTATTAATGTTTTCAGTTCTAGCTTTAAATGCTCAAGATGTTAAAGCTAATGATGTTGTAGGCTTATGGTATGCTGAAAAAGATTCTCTTGGAAGAATACCTGTAGTAGAAATTTATGAAGAAAATGGAAGATATTACGGATATTCTTTTGCTTATAAAGAACCATATAATGGACCGGATAGTTTAGATGAAAAAAATCCTGATCCTGAACTCAGAAAACTTCCATTAAAAGGTTTAGTTTATATCATGGGATTAGTTTTCGATAAAAAAGAATGGAATGGCGGAAAAATATATAATCCTTATGATGGAAAAACTTATAACAGTAAAATGTCTATAGATAAAGACGGCAAACTTGTTTTAAGAGGCTCTATTGATAAAGCAGGATTTCTTGGTAAATCTATGAAATGGACTAGAGTTCCTGATTCTGAAAAATCAAGATTTACACCTCTTAAAAAATCTGAATTAAGAAAATTTAATTAATATTTCATAAATTGTATAAACTATTTTTTATAACAGTAGGGGAAGCTTTAATTAGTTTCCCTTTTTTTATTTTCTATTTTTTATTTTATCTGCTATTTTATCGCCTATGCTGCTGTATATTATTCCTATAAGTATTAATATTCCGCCTAGTACTTGAGATAATAATAATTTTTCATTTAGAAGTATAACAGCCTCTAAAGATGAAAAGAAAGGAACAGAATCATATATTATAGCTCCTTTTATAGCACCTATTTTAGCAATAGCTATGTTCCAAAATATAAATCCTAATGCTGAAGGAAAAACACCTACATATAAAAGTATTAATCCTGTTTGTATATTTAAAGCATGAGCATTATTAGAAGCATGTAAATATATCATTGCCGCCATTAAAGGTATAAATCCTATAATAACCATAAGATAAAAGAAAATATGATGAGGCATTTCTTTAGGTTTGATTCTTAGAATTAAAGTATATATTGAAAATATTATAACGGCTATTAGCATATAAAAATCACCTATAGCAAATTGCAGTTTCATTAGAACTTCTATGCTTCCCTTAGTGATTAAAATAACAACTCCTATTATTACAGCTAATAAACCTATTTTTTGATATATAGTTAATTTTGTTTTCCATATAACTCTGCTTATTAATGCTATTACTATAGGAGATAAAGTGGCAAGCAAAGACATATTTGTAGCATTACTTGTATGTGCTGCCATATATACAAATGTATTAAACAGAGTAACACTTAGTATTGACAGTATTATAACTTGTATCCATATTCCTTTTATGTACTTAATAGTTTCCAATAGTTTTTTTATACAGAATGGAGTTAATACTAAAAGTGTAACCAACCATCTGTAAAAAGAAATTTCTATTGGAGTTAAATTTACAAGAAATCTAGCAGCTACAAAATTACCGCTCCATATAATAACTGCTAGTATTGCGAATATATAACCTACATTATTATTTAATTTACTATTTTCTGACATAAAAAAATCCATAAAAATTTAATGCAAATATACTATTATAAATTTTATTTTTTGCAATTATTTTTTATTATTTTGTTATTTTTTATATTTATTTTCCATATAATAAATAATTGAAATCACAGCAGATAATAAAGAGATTACAGCAAGTACAATATATGCAATATTTATAGAATATATGTCTATTAATTTACCTGTTATTATAGGGAATATAAAAATACCAAAAGAATATGTAGATTGAAAAAATCCCATGGCAGAGGATTTCTTATCAATATCTATTTCTTTTATTGATTCACTTGTTAGTAAAGAGGCTAGTATTCCAGAAGAGAAACCTCCGAAACTTTGAGATGCTATTATAACAAATACATTATCGCTTAATATTACAGTAATACAGTATAAAGCCATAACAACAAAAAATATTGGTATATACTTCTTTATACTGTTTTCATTTTTTATTCTGCTTGGGGCAAAAGCTCCTAATATGGCAAAGAACATACCAGTTATTGATGCCATACCTACATTTTGATCACTTCCGCCAAGTTCTTTTATTCTATTTAAAGTGAATGATACAATAGCGGCCATTTGTATTCCCTGCATTACTATAGCAAGCACTGAAAATACTACTAATCTTTTATTTTTTATAACGGATAATAAGCCTTTTATTGATAATTTTTTACTGCTTTTTCTATCTTGAAGAAAAATACCTAATATAAAAACTAATGCTCCTGAAACGGCACTTACATAAAGAAGAAATTTCATTCCGAATTTATTATAAGAAACAGCAGCTATTAAAAAAGCTAAAAACATACCCGATACACTTGCCACTAAAGATTTGCTTGTGGCTTTATATTCTTGGCTTTTATCAAAGTAAGATGCATATAAAACCATGAATACTGTCCAAATTGATGCTGATATTCCGCATAAAATTCCGCCCATTAAAAATCCTAAACTATTTAAATTAAGAAGTCTTATAACTGCTCCAAGAAAAGTAAGAATTCCAGCCAGTAATATAAATACTTTACATTTGCCTACATAATCATTAAGAATGCCAAATGTGAATTTTAAAAACACTTGTGCTCCGCCGTAAACACCTATAATAATTCCTATCATAGATGTACTTATATTGATAGATGATAAATAAGGAACCTGATATGGTATATAAACATATAATGAAAGCCATAAAAGAGTCATTATAATAAATAATAAATTAGACATGAAATTATCCCCAATTTTTTATTAAATAAAAATAAAGCCGTCTAATAAAATTAAACAGCTTTATATTAATACATTAAATAATAAAAATTATAATTTTTCTATATCTATTTCTGCTACGGAATTAAATATATAATTCGGTCTGTATGGGAACTCTTCTACCATTGCTTTTGTAGTAACTCCTGAAAGTACTAAAGCTGTTTTCATACCAGCACCAAGTCCTCCTAATATATCAGTATCCATTCTATCGCCAACCATCAATGTATTTTCACTATGAGCATTTATTTGATTTTTAGCTATAGACATCATAATAGGATTCGGCTTACCTACAATATATGGCTTTTTGCCTGTGGCTGTTTCTATTGCAGCAAGTATAGGACCTACTGCAGGTATTAATTCCCCATTAGGGGCAGGATCTACTATATCAGGGTTGCATCCTATGAATCTTGCACCTTTATTAATAAGATGTACTGCCTTTTGAAGCATATCAAAATTAAAAGCATTAGTTTTACCAACTACTACATAATCAGGATTAACATCATTGATGCTATATCCTACATTATATAATTCGCTTACAAGTCCGCCTGTTCCTATTACATAAGCAGTACCGTTTGCAAGCTGTCTTTGCAAGAATATGGCTGTTGCTTGTGCTGCTGTAAAAAAATGTTTTTCATCTAATCCGTTTACACCCAATGACTCTAATTTTCTTTTTAAATCTCTAGGAGTTTGTTCGGCATTATTTGTTAAAAATAGAAAAGGCACATTTTTATACAATAACATTTTTATGAAATCTTCTGCACCTTCTATTAAATTATTGCCTCTGTATATAACTCCGTCCATATCTGATATTATACTAATCATTTATTACCTCTATTATTTATAAAAATTGTT
>CASEHG010000174.1 GCA_949287565.1 uncultured Brachyspira sp. | reverse complement strand
TTAATACTGGCTTTAATTTATCTACAATTTTCACAGTAGACTCTATTAATTTTTCTATTTTATTAGGATTTTTATAAGCCATAGGAGATTCATCTAAAGTATTTTTGCATACACTGCTTGAATAAATTCCTTTCATAGAATCTATAAACTCCTTCATATCTAATTGATTTTTTGCCTGCATTCTTGATAACACTCTACCCGCTCCATGAGGTGCAGAAAAGTTCCAATCTTCATTACTTTTTCCTTCGCATATTAATATACCATCACGCATGTTAAAAGGTATTATCATTCTTTCACCATTATAACTTCTTATGGCACCTTTTCTTATGATAAAATCTTCAAAATCAATAAAATTATGTACCGATGAAAAAGTATCTTCTATTTCTATGTTTAATAAATCTTTTATAATTTTTAAAATAGTTTCTCTGTTTATTTTTGCATAGTATTGTGCTATTACCATATCAATTAAATAATCAAACATTTCTTTATCCTGCAAATAACAGTCTTCACTATTTTTAGCTATTTTGGCATGATATCTGCAAACCTGATTACCGAAATTCCTAGAGCCTGAATGTATAGTGATATAATAGTCATTATTTGAGGATTTACCTATTTCTATAAAATGATTACCCCCTCCAAGCGTTCCTATAGAGTTATGGAATTTCTCTAAATCAATTTCTACTCTTTGACATAATTTTTCTATATATTCATTATCTATTTCAAAAACTTCAAATTTAGTATTAAACTTTTTATTATAATTGATAATAAAATTTCTTATAAGCTCATTAAGTTCTTTAAAATTAAAAAACGTATTAAAACTTTTTTTATGACTACTTTGCCCCATAGGTATATTCTGCTTTATAGTTTTATCAATTTTTTCTAATGGTATATCTTTTATTTCATCGCTTAATTTTGAAGTAAGCATTCCGCAACCTATATCGACACCTATGTGAAAAGGATTTACTCTGTCAGTTAATGGCATTGTAAAACCAACAACTATTCCTTTGCCCAAATGAGTATCAGGCATTATTCTTATCTTTACATCTTCACTGGCTTTCTCATTTAATATTTTATACAATACAGAATAAGATTCTTCATCAATATTATCAGTGAAAATTTTGCAGTCTTTATTGTATTTTCCTTTGAGCTCTATCATAAATACCTCTTCATTTACATTTAATTATATTCTACCATTTATTATAAATCATTGAAATGTCAGAATTTGTCAAAAAAGTTATATTTTAATATAAGCATATTTTTTATTTATATATTATTAATAAATAACAAGTTGACAAAATATTAAAATACAGTATTATTATAAATACAATATTTTAATACAGATTTTAATAAAAGAGATAAAATAAATGCTTAAATATAGAGAAATCAACTGCAAATCGGCTTTAAATAAAATAGATAATGAATACGGATTCTGTTATGATTTAAATATTTACAAAGGATGTTTGCATAAGTGTTATTATTGTTTTGCTGTTTATTCTCATAAATATATTAACTCAAAAGATTTTTTCGGAGAGATATTCGTAAAGAAAAACATTGCCGAAGTATTAGAAAAAGAACTTTCTTCAAGAAATTGGAATAGAGATATTATCAATCTTGGAAGCGTTACTGACAATTATCAGGAAGCTGAAAAAGATTATAAGCTTATGAGAGATGTTTTAAAACTTCTTATAAGATATAAAACCCCGATGTGCATATCCACAAAAAGCGATTTAATATTAAGAGATTTTGATTTGATAGATGAGCTTTCAAGCATAGTACCTGTAAGAATAGCATCAACTATAACAACATTAGATGAAAAGTTATCCTCATTAATAGAGCCTAATGTAATAAGTCCAGAAAAAAGATTTAATATGCTTAGAGAGTTTAAAAAGACAAAAGCAATAGTAGCGGTTCATGCTATGCCTGTGATGCCTTTTATAACCGAAGACAGTATTGAAGATATTTTCAAAAAAGTAAAAGAATGCGGCATAGACTACTGTGCTACTGATGCATTAAAACTTAGAGGCGAATGCAGAAAAATATATCTCAATTTCGTAAGGCAAGTATTTCCAGAGCATTATAAAAAGTATCTATATATTTATGGTTCTGACGGCATTCTTAAAGATGAATACAGAGAAAAGCTATATAAAAAAATAAAAGATTTAGAAGAAAAATATAATATCACATACAAAACCAAAGAAGAACTCAATACTGAAGACAGTGTTTACAACAGATATAATAATAAAGTTATTGAAGAAGCTCCTACTCTATTCTAAATTCTAGTTAAATAAAATTCAAAATCTAATAAAAGCTTGGGCGGGTGCTGAAATTTCTAAGCAGGCTATAAATATAATTAAAGTTAAATTTTTTAATAAAGTAATAAAGAATAAAGGGCGGGGTATGTAATTAAGTTTTAAAACCTATTTTCACTCCCCACCCTCTAGGCTTATAACTTTAATATGCAATTTTTGTATTATTTTTATTTTTAGCTCTACACTGTTATTTCTGATGCCCACCCTAGATTTATTTAAATTTATTGCTTGCACAACGCACGAAGAATTCTATTTATAAAATATACAAAATAAAAAATATAATGAATTGATAAATAAAAGCTAATTCACCGTGCGTTATTTATAATTTTTTATTAACAATTAATATAAAAATAACTAATCTAATTTAGAAGTTCTCTTAATTTTTTTATGTCCTCAGTATTTTCGTACGGATCTTCTTCATCAACA
>CASEHG010000173.1 GCA_949287565.1 uncultured Brachyspira sp. | reverse complement strand
TATAAAAATCATTATAGGTGTGCTTTTTATAGTGGCAGGTACATTGATAATAAGTCTCCATTCATGAAAAAGTTCTGCAGTATAAATAAAATTTGGGCGGGCGTTATAATTTCAGTGCTGGTATATAAAAAATGATTAAGTATAAATTTCTAAATTGTACTTTATAGAAAAAAGGGCGGGGTATGTAATTAAGTTTTAAAGCTTTATTTTCACTCCCCACCCTTTATATTTATAGTTTAAATCTGAATTCAAACTTTTAATTTTCTTAGTGACTCAATTAGAATCCATTAGCATCCCACCCAAGATTTTTTTAAATTTGTTGCTTTCTCACCGCCGCTGTGATACGCTTAAAATATATGCGTTTTTTTAATTATAATTTAAACAATAAATGATAGTCTTCTAAACGGCGTTGAAAAGATTATAAATTTTAATAAGATTTTGGGCGGGCGTTATAATTTCAGTGCTGGTATATAAAAAATGATTAAGTATAAATTTCTAAATTGTACTTTATAGAAAAAAGGGCGGGAATTAGAATAAAGTTTTATAGACTTATAATTATGCTTGAAAAAAATATAAGTTATACTAAAATAATAATATATATTTAATAAGAGAGTGAGATTTATGAAAAAATTTAATAATATATTGATAATGCTTTTTTTGAGCATTTTTATTTTTTCTAATTATTTATATTCAAAAGATGGTAAAGTTTATGTTATAAAAAAACAGGAATTCCAAGAAATAGACAGATGGTATGCTGGATATTTAAAAAAGGCTATAGACGAAGCAAATGATAAAAAGGCAGATTTGATTATATTAGAACTTGATACCCCTGGAGGACTTCTTTCTTCAGCTTTATCTATAAAAAATTATATTATGGAAAGCAATGTACCTGTAGTGGTTTATATTAATAAGAATGCATTATCAGCTGGTGCTTTAATATCATTGAGTGCCAAAGAAATTTATATGTCTGACGGAAGCGTTATAGGGGCAGCAACTCCTGTATATTTAAATGGAAATGAACCTAAAAAGGCAGGAGAAAAAGAGGTGAGTGCTATGCGTGCTGCAATGAGAGCATCTGCAGAAACTACGAAAAAGAATGCTAAAGCTGCTGAAGCTATGGTTGATGAAACTATAGTTTTAACTAAAAAAACTGACGGTATAGATTTAGATGATAAGACTTTACTTACATTAAGTGCTGATGAGGCAGTGGCCATAAATATAGCTGATAAAAAAGCTAATTCTATAAATGAAATATTAGAATTAAAAAATATGAGTAATGCTGAAATAGTAAATATAGAAGAAGAGGGTTATGATTCAGTATTGAAATTTCTTCTTAATCCTTTAGTTTTAAGTATGTTAATGTCTATAGGAATAGCTGGAATATATATTGAAATAAAAACCCCAGGTTTTGGTGTTGGAGGCGTAACAGCCATAATAGCTTTTGCTGTATTTTTCTTTATTCAGTTTTTTTCAGGAAGCAGCACATTTTTAGCACCTGCTATATTTATACTTGGTCTTATTCTTCTTTGTGTTGAGCTATTTCTTATACCAGGTTTTGGGATTACAGGTATACTTGGAATAATTGGAATTGTGTCCGGTGTATTTATTTCTTTCGGAATACATAATATAGCTGTTGCTTCTTTCGTGATATTTATTTCTTTGTTAATAGATATTATACTTATAGTACTGATTGCAAGATTTATGAGTAAATCAAAAGATTTTAAAAATAAGATTACATTAGATAGCGATACTTCAGGATATCATTCAAGTGTTTCTTATGATGATTTAATGGGCAAAGAGGGTGTAGCTGATACCTTTTTTAGACCTTCAGGATATATAGTCATAGATGGAAAAAAGTATGATGCTGTTAGTGAAGGTGAATTCATAGATAAAGGCAGCAGTTTAAAAGTTATTCTTGTAGAAGGCAACAGAATAGTAGTAAAGAAATCTAGTTAAATATAATATTATCAAGCTGGAAATTAAAATTCCAGCTTTTATATACCAATATTCAACATAGAACTATCCTTTAAAAAATATTTCTAATGTATATATGTTTACATAATATAAAAATAATACAAAAAAATATATTTTAAGCTAATGAACTGAAAGCTCTTACAGAAGATATATCTATTCTAAGCTGCAAAACGTATCTTTTACCATCGCGTCCTATAGCATAAGTGTATCTGCTTGAAAGAGGAGATATACCGCTTCCTTGCTGGCTTATCTTTTGTATATTAGTAGGGTTTTGAGCTGCAGTATTTTCTTTAGGAGCAGGCATTTGAACTTGTGCTGTTTGCTGTACATTGTTGTTTATTCTATTGATAGTCATACTAAGAACTCCTTTTTTAGTAATTAACTGCTAATATTAACGGTAATATAAAAAAAACCTTAAGGAATTTATTTAATGCATTTAAAGTTATTTATTTTGTAATTTTTTATAAAAGCGACAATTTTTGTCATTAATATATGTTATAATTTAAAATTTTATTTACATACCCCGCCCTTTATACTTTTAGGTATTTGTTTTGAAATTTAGCTTTTTCTTTATTTTGTGTTTATTAAGAAATGTTAACACCCACCCAAGCGGTTTTTAAATTACAGCTTAAATAACGCACGCTAAGCGAATCAAAAAATATAAATCAGTTAATGATTCAAATTTTATTTATATTTTAGTATATATACACCGTGCGTGAAGCTAGTTGTAAATCTAATTAATACTAGGGTGGGCATGCTTTTAC
>CASEHG010000172.1 GCA_949287565.1 uncultured Brachyspira sp. | reverse complement strand
TTAACTATAATTTATTGCTGTCAAATTATACTGTTTGTTTGAATATTTGAAGAGAAGTTGATGAGAGTAATTAGATTTATAGTATTTGCATGCTTTTTGGTTATTTTTATAGTTATAGCAAATATAATTCATAAAAATATGAATTCTTATGAAGTTGTTAATATAAAAAATCCATTTACTTATTATAATTTGATAGCTTATAGTAATAATGATATTAAGTCGTTGGCTTCTATTTCTTTTAAAGATTCTTTTGAAAGCCTTTCAGAAATGTTTGATATAGAGAGAGCTTTTGTACCCAATAATATTTTAAAAAAAGATATTAAAATTAGGGAAGATGATGCTGAATTAATTGTATTTACAGGAAGCGATTCTATATCTCAAATAACAGTTAATAGTTATGATAATGTTGAAAATTTATTTGAAAATGTTTTTGAGAGTTTATCTTCTAATAATACCCAATTAGAAAAACAGTCTTTAGATGATGAAGAAGGCAATCTTTTGGCTGAAATCTATACTCATAAAACCGATAGCTATAAAATAGTTATAACAAAGACTTATGTATCGAATACTAGTAATTTATCTATAGATTATGTTAACTTATTAGCCTTGTAATGATTTTTTTCTGTATTATTTGTATAAAATATGATTTTTTTCTTGACAAATAATTTACTTGATATAATATTACTAAATAAGATTAATTATTAATTGCTTTAGCAAGGATATTAGGGTTATGAATAATACAAGAAATACAATACAAAAACAAGTTATTTTAAATGCTGTAAGAGAGCTAAAAAATCATCCTACTTCAGAAGAAGTTTATAATCATATAAAACCAAACTTCCCATCTATAAGTTTGGGCACAGTATACAGAAATTTGAATTTACTGTCAGAAACTAAAGAGATACAGAAATTATCTATAATAGATGATGCTGTTCGTTTTGATCATATAACAAATGATCATTATCATTTTCAATGCAGTAAATGCAAAAAATTATCAGATATACCTATGGAATATCAAAAGAAATTAGATGAATTAGTTTCAAAAGAATATGATGTAGAAATATTCAAGCATGATATTGTATTCACAGGTATCTGTAAAAATTGTAAAGATTTATAATATATATGTGCATATTATCAGCATAAATTTATTAATGGTTTTTATTTTTTAATAATAAGTATATTGAAAGTCTTGATTTTAATATTTATATTTTATATACTATTTATATAACATTTTAAATTTAAGGAATAATTATGTCAAAAGGCTACTTAGCTTTAGTGCTGCATGCTCACTTGCCTTATGTGAGACACCCTGAACATGAAAATTTTTTGGAGGAAGAATGGTTATATGAGGCCATAACTGAAACGTATATACCTCTATTAGATGCTTATGACCGAATGGTTAATGATGGAGTAAACTTTAAGATAACTATGAGTGTAACTCCTCCTCTTATGAATATGCTAGCTAATGAATTGCTTCAAAATAGATATGTTAAATATATAGAGAAATTAATAAAATTGTCAGAATTGGAATGTGAGAGAACTTCATTAGATCCTAACTTTCATCATACAGCTGAATTTTACAGAGATAAGTTTAAGAAAATAAGAGATATATTTGTTTATAAGTATAATAAAAACTTATTGAATGGATTTAGATACTTTTTAGAAAGAGGTAATTTAGAAATAATTACTTGCGGTGCCACACATGGATTTTTCCCATTTATGCAGGAATATCCTAAGGCTATAGAGGCACAATTAAAAATGGCTGTAAAAACCCATGAAAAACATTTGGGTAGAAAGCCTACAGGAATATGGCTTGGTGAATGCGGTTTCTTCCCAGGACTTGAAAAGCATCTTGCCAACAATGGTATTAAATATTTCTTTGTTGATACTCATGGTATAATGTATGCTGATAAAGTACCTAAATATGGTGTTTATGCTCCTTTATACTGTTCTAGAGAGAGTAGGGTTGCAGCTTTCGGAAGAGATATAGAGAGTTCAAGAAGCGTATGGAGTGCTGAAGTAGGTTATCCAGGCGATTTCAGATACAGAGAATTCTATAGAGATATAGGTTATGATTTGCCTTTCGAGTATATTAAGGATTTCATACAAAGCAATGGACTTAGAAAGAATACAGGAATAAAATACTATAGAATCACAGGTAAAGACTGTCCTAAAGAACCTTATAATCCTGAATGGGCTATGGAAGCAGCAGGAGATCATGCTGGAAACTTTATGTTCAATAGAGAAAAGCAAATTGAATATTTAGATTCTGTTATGGACAGACCGCCTATAGTAGTATCTCCTTATGATGCTGAATTATTCGGACACTGGTGGTATGAAGGTCCTATGTTTATAGAATTCTTAATGAGAAAGATTCATTATGATCAAAATACAATAGAAACCATAACTCCTAAAGAATATTTGGAAAGACACCCTGTAAACCAAATATCAATGCCTTCAATGTCAAGCTGGGGTGCTAATGGATATGGAGAAGTATGGCTTAATGGTACTAATGGCTGGATATACAGACACTTGCATAAAGCTGCTGAAAGAATGATAGAATTAGCTCATGATTACTATAATGAAACTGGTCTTTATGAGAGAGCATTGAATCAGGCAGCACGTGAATTGCTTCTTGCTCAAAGCAGTGACTGGGCTTTCATTATGCATACAGGTACTATGGTTGATTATGCTGTTAATACTACAAAGTTGTATATAAAGAGATTTACTGATCTTTATTATGCTATTAAAAACAGAGATTTAAATGAAGAATGGCTAAGCAAAATAGAATGGCGCGATGATATATTCCCAGAAATGGATTTCAGAATATATAATTAAATAATTCTGTTTAATTGAAAATAAGTAAAAAGAGTATGTATATTTAATATGCGTACTCTTTTTTTATAAAAAAATAATAATTGTAGATGTAAATTACAATAATTTATTTTGATATTTTTTAATTATGATTGATATTGGTATATTTTTATTTATTTCTTCTTCAAGATTATAATTATTTAATATGTATAATAATTCATAACCATTAGGCATTATTCTTATATAGGCATCTGATAAATCTTCAATACTTACAGGATAATAAGGTATTCCTAAACATTTGTTATCATATAAAACTTGTATATGATTTATAAAATTATTTCTTTTATTTTGATAATCTTTCTCTATTTCTTGATTTGATTCATCTAAATCATTTTCTGGTATTTTATTTTCATTATATACATCAAATTGTTTTGATAAACTGCTTCCGATTATTTGATAAGAAGAACTATTATTTATAAATTCAAAAATATCTTTAATAAGATTAAAATCTATTTTCATAATTGAAAATCTCTTAAATAGCGGTACAAGAAAAAATTGGAGATGGCGGGACTCGAACCCGCGTCCTACGAAGCGTACCATATTCGTCTACATAGCATATCTTATCTTTGAAGGTTTCGCCTTATAGGTAGAAGACAAGCAGAAAAACTATAAGACTAGCATGAGTGTACGTAATATTAGGCTCATACGGCACCTAATACAAGTTCTATGTGTTTTGGCACCGAAAAAGTAACCCATAGACAAATCACTTAATCAGCGGCAACTTCAATTAAGCTGCGAGTGCATATTCGTCTGCACTTATTGTTCGGTATGATATTAACGTGCATACACCTAGCACGACTATGCAAAATATGTTCCAACCATCGCAGTCGAAGCCGGAGCATCCCCTTTCAAAGAACAAATGTTAATTTATATTATCATTTATAAAAAAATTGTCAATATTGAAATTGATATTAAAAATCAAAACAATATCTTTTTTAGATATTTTTATCTTGAATTTTTTCGCTAAATTTTATATCATATTTCAAAACGTATATTTGGAATGATTATGAAAAATAGAATTAGACTAATATTAAGTTTTACAATTCCATACATCATTTTTATATCAATAATAGCTGTTATTTTACTCTCAATATTTATTCCTTTAAATAAAGAATTCTATTTCAATAGAATATCATTAAATGTAGAATTAGCAAAAAGTGATATAGAAAGCCGAGTTGATGATATTGTAAATTCTCTAACCTTTTTAAGTTCTTATGCAGAAATAGGCATTAATACTCCGAATATAGCGCAAAGTATTACTAATGTAAAAAAATTCGGTAATTATTCTGATGTATTTTACTGCAATACAGTACCTTATAGCAGGGGAGGTACATTTATAAGTTCAAGAATAACATATCCTAGTAATTATGATCAAACTGCAAGAGAATGGTATCAGAATGCTTCAAAAAGTCAGAATAGTTTATATATAACAGCCCCATATATTGATTTTAATTCAGGTAATTTAGTTATAACATTTATAAATAAGATAATGATTAATAATAGATTAGCCGGATATTTTGGCATTGATTTTGATAATATGAATACTGTTATTAGAAATGCTAATAATGATTTTATAGATTCTATAAATGTAATTACTGAAGACGGATTATATATAACTCATGAAAATAATGAATACCTTATGAATCCTAATATGATTGTTTTTAATGATGATTTATTTTCGTCATATAAAAATAATATGAATGACTCAGAAATATATATAAAAGATAATTATTGGTATACTGTAAGAAAAATTAATAATGCTCCTTGGTATATAGCGGTTAAGGGTGATGCCTCATATTATTTTAATTTAACTAGATATTTAATATTATTCTTAATTGCTTTTGGAATATTATTTATAATTGGAGAGCTTATAATTGTTTCTATATCTTTAATACCTATTTCTGACAGATTAGATGATGTTATATTGAGTTTAGAGAGCATGGCTAATGGAGATTTTAGTTCAAGAATTAAAGAACATAAATTGATGGATAGCAGTGCAAGAAGACTTTCTAGCGTTATGGAAAAGATGCAGAGAAATATTGGAAAGACTATGTATAAAATAAAAACAGGAGTTGAAGAGGTTAATAAAAATGGAGAGGCTATAGCAAATGTAAGTATAGAATTATCTAATAAGGCTAATGAACAGAGCGTGTCTTTGAATAATTTGATAGATGCTATAAATGCAATATCTGCCTCTATTGAGTATGCTTCTAAAAAAACTGACTCTGCCAAAACTATGAGTGATGAATCCTTTGAAAACACTAAAGTTGGTGTTAAGATGATTGGCGAAATAAAAGATAATATGAATGAGATAACAGAGGCTAGTAATCAAATCGCTCATATTATAGAAACTATACAAGCAATAGCTTCGCAGACAAATATACTTGCTCTTAATGCGGCAGTAGAAGCAGCACGTGCTGGAGATCAGGGAAGAGGTTTTGCTGTTGTTGCCAGCGAGGTTCGTTCTCTTGCTCAAACAGTAACTAATTCGGCTGATAATATTACAAATATAGTTGAAGGTGCTGTTTCAAAAATAGAGCATGGAAGTGAATTTGTAAGCAAATCATCTGAAGTTCTTAACAGTATAGAATCATCTTCTTTAGAATCTTCAAATTCTTTATCAGAAATATACAGAATGTCTAATGATAAAAAATCAGGTATAAATAATATTAATAATATAGTTGCGAAGATTAATGATATTACAATGAGCAATGCGAAATTTGCAAATGAAAGTGCTGAATCTAGTATCAAGGCTTCTAAAATAGTAAATGAAATAGTAGATGAACTTTCTTTCTTCAAGTTTAAAAGTTCAAATAAGGATTAGAATAAGATGAAAAAAAATATTAAGCTTTTATTAAAATTAATAATTCCATATTCTTTATTTATTATAATAACATCTGCTATTATATTTGTTTTGTTTACAAGAGCATATAAATCTGATTATTTAGATCAGATATCAATAAATATAGATAAAATCGGATACTATATACAAAGAGATATCGATAATGTAAATTTGGTATTAAATATGCTTGATTCTTATGCTGTAGCTGATTTAACTCCTTATGAAATTGGTTTATCTATGAGTAATGTTTATAATAAAAGACAGGAATTTTTTGATATACTCTATGGTTCTACAGTTCCATTTTCAGAAGGCGGATTATTTTTGAGCGTAACACATAAATATCCTACTAATTATGATCAAACTTCAAGAGTATGGTATAAATCTGCTTTAAGCACTAATGGAATATATATTACAGATCCTTATATAGATTTTAATACACAAAAACTTTTAATCACTTTTTCAAAGGCTGTTTATACTAATGGAAGATTGAAAGGTGTTATAGGTATAGACTTTTCAAGTGTAAGTAATGTAAGAACAGAGGGCAATATAGATAAAAATAATATATTCTTAATTACATCCGATGGGCTTTATATTAAGCATAGTAATAGTGATTATGTTCTAAAAGAAGGAGTTACTATATTTAATACTGATAAAACATTTGAAGGTGCTGAAGAGTATGTTAATAATATATCTTCGCCTATTAAGATAAAAAATAATAATTGGTACTCTATTCGTAAAATACCTAATACTAAGATGGCTTTAGCTGTTAAAGGAAGTTTGGACGATTATAAATCTATTTTTAAGAAAACGTTTTTTATATTTTTATTAATACTAATATTTTTATTAGTTATGGGATTATTCTTAACAACTATTGTTCTTCTTCCTCTTTCAAAGTATTTGGATATGGCAATTACAGCTATTGATAATATGGCAGATGGTAATTTCTCATATAGAATAGATAAATCTATATTATCAAAGGGTAATAGGGCAGGTGATTTGGCTCGTGCTATAGATAAAATGGAAGCGAATATTGGAAAATTAATATTTAAAATAAAAAAAGCAATAGAAGATATTAATGCTGTAGGTGTAGAAATATCGCAATCAAGTGAGAAGCTGCTTGAAAGAGCTTATGTACAGGCTGTTAATCTTGAAAAACTTGATGAGGCTTTAAAAGATATAGGAACAGCAATTAATTTATCATCAATAAGTGTTGCTACCTCTAAAGATTCTATGGAAAAGATGGAGAATACAACTCAAACAGGTGTTCAAACTATAAATGAAATAGAAAGCAATATGAATGAAATACAGTCCTCAAGTAAAAAGATATTTGAGATAACAAAGTCTATAGAATCAATAGCATTGCAAACGAATATATTAGCTCTTAATGCAGCGGTAGAAGCAGCAAGGGCAGGGGAGCAGGGCAGAGGTTTTGCAGTTGTTGCAAGCGAAATAAGAAAATTAGCTACTACTGTTTCCCAGGCAACAAAAGATATAACAGGTATAGTTGAAAATGCTGTAACTAAAATAGATAATGGAAGTACTTCAGTTTCAAGAACTTCTAAAACATTGGATAGTATAGCAAAAAGTTCTGTTGAAACTTCTTCTATACTTTTGGACATATCAGCCTCTTCAAATGAGGAAATAGAGCGTATAAATAATATTAATAATGATATAGGCATTATTAATGAAATAATGATAAAAAATGAAGAGCTTTCAAAAGAAGCTTCAGAAGCTAGTGCTAAAACTTCAAAAATGGCTGAAGATATAGTAAAAGAATTGTCATTCTTTAAATTTGGTCATGGTAAGTAAAATGATATTAAATAAAATAAATTGAGAGTAAATAAAAAAATAGTAAAACAATAGATATTAAATTGTTTTACTATTTTTTTATTATATAAAATTCTATTTTTGTAGGAATAATTTTCTTTAACTTTTAGGAAGAAGTTTTACAGGATCTACTGCTCTTCCCTGATAAGATATTTTAAAGTATAATTCGCTTCTGTCTATCATACCTGTATCACCAATATCTCCTATATAATCTCCTTTTTTTACTATATCTCCAAGTTTTACATTTATCTTAGAAAGATGAGCATAAGAAGTATTATATCCATTTTTATGTTTAAGTATTATAACAGTACCGAATCCTCTTATATTATCAGCATACTCTACTATTCCGTCATCAGAAGCTACAACTTTATCTCCCACATCTCCTAATATATTAACGCCTCTATTTGCAAGTTTATCAGAAGCTACTCCATATCCTGAAATTATTATACCTTTATAAGGCCATATAAAAGAACTTTCAGGCAATATAGAATCATCATTAAAAGAATATGGAACCATTTTAGCTGTTTTTACTTTTAAATTTGCACCAACATATAATTTATATGCATTAGCATTTTTTATATTATTAAGCTGCATTAAATCTCTTAAATCCATTTTATGTTTTTTAGCTATTGAATATAAACTATCACCGCTTTGTACTTTATAATTTGATATTACTAAAGTGGTTGTTTTTTTAGGATTAGCATATACTTTAAGAGTATCTCCAACTTTCAAAATATATTTATCATTTATATTATTTATAGAATATAATTCTACTAAATCCATTCCTCTTGCTAAAGCTATTTCGCTTAAAGTATCTCCGCTTTTAACTTTATAATTTTCTAAAGTTCTATATGCGGTTGTCTGTGAAGAACTTCCTATACTAATATTATCATATATTTTTAAAGTGTCCCCAACTTTAAGTACATAATTATTTTTGAGATTATTTAACTGAAGCAAATCTTTTAAAGACATAGAATTCTTTAATGCTATATCTCCAAGTGTATCTCCGCTTTTTACCCTATATGTTTTTATAGTTTTGCTTTGTGCATTAGAGGCACTTGCTCTTGCATATATTTTTAATTTTTCTCCTGTTCTTAATTTGTATTTTAAAGGATCATCTATATTATTAATTTTTAGAAAATCATTTACACTAATATCATTTTGAAATGCTATTCCGTATAAAGTGTCGCCGCTTTTTACAGTATAATATTCAATTTCTTTTCCTGTATCTTTTTCATTATTAGTATTTGAATTATTCTCTTTTTTAGATGATTTTACATACATAGTTTTACCTACATATAGTTTGTATTTATCAGGATCATCTATATTATTGATTTTCAAAAATTCGCTTGCTGTCATACCATGAGAGAAAGCTATTCCATATAAGGTATCACCGCTTTGTACCTTATAAGTATCATAACTTTCTGTATTATTACTATTGTTTATTACATTATTTGAAGGCGAATTACTTTCTTTTTGATTATTTGCCACTTTAAGAGTTTGTCCTACTCTAAGATTATATTTATTGGCATCTTTAATATTATTTATAGCTAGAAATTCATTAGCAGTCATTCCATGAGCAAATGCTATACCAAATAAAGTATCACCATTTTGTACTTTATAATCTTTATATGAGTTTCCTTCTTCTCCTTTCAAGCCGAAAACTTTATTATTGGTATCATATACAAGAGTGTAGCCTTGCTCTTTTACTTTTAAAATTTCTCCTACTCTAAGATTATATTTATCCGGATCTTTTATATTATTAATTTTTAAAAATTCGCTTGCACTCATATCATGAGCGAATGCTATTCCGAATAAAGTATCTCCGTTTTTTACTTTATAATCTATATAATCAGCCGCGAAATTAAGCGAGGCAAAAGTGCATCCTATAATGGAAGCATATTTAAAAATATTTTTCATAATTATTATTTTTTCAGTTCAATATAAAGGCTTTAATTTGCTATTTCAAAAACTTCATCTACAAGAGGGTCTGAAGGTGTAACCGTAACAGTTACCTCTTTAACGCTTGACATTTGAGGTCCTATCTTTATTTTTTCTACAAACTCATCAATATCATTTTTGGTTTGTAAATATCCGATTACTTCTACAGAACCGTCATAATTATTCCACACTTTTCCGCCGACTTTCATTTCATCGGCAACCTGTTTAGCATAGTATCTGAAGCCTACGCCTTGAACTCTTCCTTTTAATATAATATCTACTTTAAACATATATAAATTATCGGAAATATATTTTATTGAATTTATATCAATAAATAAAAATTGACAATTTATATAAACGATTATAAAATACTTTAAATGTATGATATTGAAATTACTATAAAAAATATTGATTTAAAATTTAATTCAAGTGATAAACTCTTTTCGCCTAGAAATGTAGATATAGGAACATTATCTATGATTGATGAGGTGAATTTTGAAAATGAAAATAAAATTTTAGATTTAGGCTGCGGATATGGTTTTGTAGGTATATTAGCGGCAAAAATAATAGGCGAAGATAAGGTAGTTATGTGCGATATAGATACTGAGGCTGTGGAAATGTCAAAGCATAATGCTGTTTTAAATGATGTTTCAAATATTAATATTATACAAAGCGATGGATTAAAAAATATAGCAGATAAAGACTTTTCTATGATACTTTCAAATCCTCCTTATCATACAGACTTTTCTGTGGCAAAGCACTTTATAGAATCAGGATTTTATAAATTAGCATTGAATGGTAAATTTATAATGGTAACTAAAAGGCTTGATTGGTATAAAAATAAACTTTCATCTGTATTTGGCGGTGTGAAAGTGAAAGAAAAAAATGGATATTATATTTTTATATCTGAAAAGAGAAATATGATTGACTCAAATAAATTAAAGAAAAAATTAAAAAAAGAAAATAGAGAAATTCTTAAAAGTATGAAATCTAATAAAAAGAATTATAAATGACCTATTATAGGAAGCCCTGTAAGATAGAAAAATATCACATTTGCTAAAAGCCCTATTAAAGTACCAAAAATTATACCAAATACTACATCAAAAGGGTAATGCAGTCCTACATATACACGGCTGAATGCTATAAGAGAAGCTATAGGATAAAATAATAAAGCTGAATATAAACTGTAACTGCCCATAGAAAATGATACCGAAAAAGCTACCATTGTATGTCCTGATGGAAAAGAATGTTTATCAGGCGGATACATAATAGGTGTTTTTTGATGTTTTTTATAAGGGCGTGTCCTGCTGAAGAAACTTTTTATATATAAGAATAAAAATATACATATAAAAATACCTGTTACTGCTCTTGAAAAATATAAAACTGCATAATCTATTCTAAACATATAGAATATTAAATAGATTATCATCCATATATATCCGTCCCCCATTCTGCTCATGAATTTCATGAAGCTTTTTACAGGACCTTTTCTATTGTCTTTGAATATTTTTAAAAATAATTTGCTGTCTATATTGGACATAAATCTTATCAATGGAAGATTATTGATATAATTGATTCTTCTTTGTTTTCTTCGTTTCTTTAGAATTTTTTTGATTTTTTTTCTAATTTTTTTACGATTCTTAGGATTATTATCATTAATATTATTTTGTTCGTTTTCCATATAAGAAGTCCAGTTTAATGATTTATAATAAAATACCATAAAATATAAATAAATCAACTATTATAAATAAATATTGAAAATATATATACATTTTAAAATATTTAGTGATTTTTTTAAAGTTTCCGAAAATGGTACAAACATATAAGGAAAATTTAATTTTTAGGATATGAAAAGGTGCTTGTAGGAAATGATGCTTATGAAAAGTTTATAGACTATATAGAAAATGTTATAAACTTTAATTTTTTATCTCATATACCAGGCTCTGATGATACTATAGAAATGCAAAGGGAGTCTATAATTAATATAGTAAAAAGATCAAATACTAATGAATCTTTTTTGGACTACATATCGTACACATACACTATATTTGAAAATGATATAATAAAACAGATATTATCTATATCTTGGGTTAAAGGAAATGGAGAACAGGATAAAATAATAAATGATGATAAGTTTGAATTAGATAGTGAAGAATTAGTTAATTATATTTCTATACTTTTAGTATTAAGAGATGTAATGCATACAAGCTATATAGCATCTCTTCCAATATACTATGAATATAAATATGAGCAAAAAGAATTCATAGACAAAGCTAGAGAAATGATAGAACATTCTATATCTAATATATCTACTTTGGAGCATATTAATCCTATATTCATAGCAATAGCAGCAAAAAGCGTTATTCCTTATTCTATGACAAATGATGAGCTTTCTTCTTCATCTAAGTTAATAGCGATACTTTTTAATTTATCAAGGATAATGGCATCATATCCTTATACTGATAAAACTATAGAAGATACTCAGCCCATATTTTCAAGTGCTTTGTATAATTTAGTCAATAATGCTTCTTTCTTAGGTTTAGATTATAAAATGATTAGAGTCATATATGATAAAGCAAAAACAGGAGAAATAAAGTGGAAAAATTAAGTAAATATAATATTACCTTTATAGTATCTGCTGTGTCATCTTTGATTATAATATCAATGTGTGCATATATGATTTTGAATGTACCTGCATATATTATGAGGGTATTAATGATTATAGAGTTTATATGCTCTTTTTATTTTGTATGTGTATTTTTTTATAAATTAAATAGATATTCTAGGATTGAAACTTTTTTCTATTTAATAATATATTTAGTTCCTTTTATACTGTCTATATTAGGACTTTTTTATATTACTAACTTTTTTTCTTTGAACAGAGTATTTTTAAGAGAAAACCTTATAGCTTCTTTTCTTACTAGAGGATATCATGTTCTATTTGTTTTTTATATATCTCATATAATATACTTTTTTTATTTATTTAGTATTGAAAATAAGAACACTTTTTATTCTTTGATATCTTCCAATTTTATTATAGTTGTTTCTGTGATAATGGCTGTTATATTTATAGTATTGTATGGAATAATAAATTGGGTATTTGATGATAAGATAATCACTTCATATGGAGATAAAAAGAATGAGATAATATATGAGGCAGGACTTGCATTTTCTCAGAATGCAGAAACTGATGATCTTGAATATGAGGGGTTTGCTAAAAGTTATGATATGGTTATTGTGTATTATGATAATGATCTAAAATACAGATCAGAAGATTGGGATAATTTTGAAAGTATGCATTTGCTTTTTGAAGTTGCTATTATGCAGGGAAACGGATTTTTATTTATGGGAAGCGGTAAGGAATTTATTTATTCTTATTACATGTTTATACTTATATACGTTATAGTAAATTCTATTATACTTACTTGTTCTATAATGTTCTTTAAATTATTCTTAGATAAAAAGTTTAATAACTATATTAACATTATGGTAAAGGGTTTTAAAGAAGACAGCTATATATATGCTATAGATACAGAAAAAATGGATAATACAGAAATAAAGAAATTAGCAGAATTATACAATAAAAAATTACTTACTTATAAATACAGAGAAAGATTCATAAAGATGTTTACTAGATGATTTTATTGAAATCTACGATATACCTAAACAATTACATTTTGTCAATTTTTATATTTTGTAAATGTATTATCAACTTTTTTGTCGCTCAAAAAAGTAGCTATATCCTCGACAAGCTCGGATACGCTTTGCGAAAGGCTACATATAGGGCTTTAATTTAATAGGTTATCTTACATATAAGACGATTTTAGTATGATTTAGTACTAATTTTATACTTGCACTTTCGCGAAGCGTGCCTGCGGCAGCAACTTTTTGCGGCGGGAAAAAGTTGACTAAAAAAATGACAAACTTAAAAATTTTCAGTATATATAAAAAATCACTGCAAAAGTATTATAATAATATTTATTTAATACTTTTGCAGCATTGAATATTTGAATAATAGAAGAATTAATTATTTGGTATTAGTAGCATTATACTCTTCAATCCATTTTTGCATAGCTGTTATATTAGTATAATATTTTTTAGTAAGCTCATCATTATAATAAAATTTTACATCTTCTCCATTGATTAAAGCATTAAGAGTATTTCCCTCAAGCTTGAAATTGAAATCCTGCTTTCCAAAAAACTCCATAGTGTATACTGCTTCATTTTTGCTTTTTATTTCTTTAACATAGGTTGTAGCTAAAGTTATTAATGAGCCTAGAGGATCTATTATGGTTTTTTCATCACCGACTAATACTTTATCAGCTATGAATAATATAGATTGATTTTTCGTATTGGTATAAAATTTATTTCCGGCATTTTTAAACCAACTATCTTCTTTGCTTTGACATGAAATAAAAACTAATGCAAAAAAGATTATTAATAATTTTACTTTCATATGTATTCTCCTTAATAATAATATTAATTATTAAAAACTCCTATAAATAATTAATTATTTTTTATTCTCTGAAATTAGGATTATGTTTTAATGTGCCTTTTATATAATAGACATCATTTTCTATAGTTATAGAAGCATTTATATAAAGCTCTGATCTTTCATATCTAAAAGTTGATGTTTTAAATATTATAGGCGTATCATTATTTTCTGCATATATTATTGCGTGTACAGAAAATTCTGATGAAGACATTTCAACTATATTTTTTGCTTGTATTTCACTGTTTATATATAGATCTTCTAAAGGCAGTTTTATTAATAAAGTGCCGTTATCTCTGTATGTATTTCTAGAACCTAAAACTCTCATTTGTGTTTCACCTAAAGATGATCCATTTTTAGTTATTTGTACAAACCCTACACAAAATCTGTCATTCCAGCTTTTATTTATACCTGTTCCATATTCAGGCACTCTGATAGTATTTTGTTTTGATTGAGTGTATGACTTTTGATTAAAATAAAATAAACATATTAAAGATAAAGCAAAAATAAAGAGTATATTTATTTTTTTCATTATTTTTATAATCCTTTTTATATTTGTAAATTTATTATTAAAAGATAATATTAACCCATTTTATTAACTATAAATTAATTTTAGCTTGATATTAAAAATCAAGGGTTTTACTTGATGTTGTATAAAGTAAAACCCTTTTTATATTTTGTTTAGAAATAGGAATTATTGTTTTATTTATTATTA
>CASEHG010000171.1 GCA_949287565.1 uncultured Brachyspira sp. | reverse complement strand
ATTTTTAATATTGTAAAGCTAATTATAAAAATTGTGAGCCTATGGCAAGTTTGCTTGACATAGACTTTGAGCGAACAATTTTTATTAGCAATAATAAGAAATAATAATTTTTAAATATTAGAATTGAAATATAAAAGCGAGCCGAAGCCCTTAACTTAATTTATTAAGTTAAGCCTTTAGGCGTAGGCGAGCATAACAATAATAAAAAATATAATTTTGAAAATTATATTTTATATGTGAGAGTATAATAATGAGCATTTTTGATTTGAAAGGTAATTTAATGAATGATGAGGATGGCTTAACTGTTGTAAGCGGTTCTAGTTATAAAGTTAGAATAGCAAAAACAAAAAATAGAAATGAAAAAGTAGATTTTACTTCTGATGATGTTAAAGGAAAATATTTAATATATCCTTCATCAGTTGGGCTTACTCCTACTACAGAATCAATGAGTAAAGAATATGTAGGTGCTCCTTCTTCAGAAAGTTATGCTGGTGCTACTACTTATGCAGGCGATATTTCTTATGGAGCATTTCCAAATACAAATGCATATTATGCTAGTTTGATATGGGCTAATGTTCATACAAAAGAAACTACAGGTAATTTACTTTGTATTAACTCTTTTAATAATTTCGCTGTAAGGTTTAATAAATCTTCAGAAGATGAAAGTATTAATATGCTTGAAATTATAATTGAAGATGAAGAAGGTTATAATAGTAATTTTATTGATGTATATGATTCAATGAAGCAGAAAGATTTAATTGAATCTATAAATAAAATAAAAGATATGAAAGCATTTTTAATAACAGGAAGCGAAGAAGATGAAGTTGATTTTACTAATTTAATAAATGAATTAAAAGAATATAATAGTGAAAATAATCAAACAGAATATTTGCTAAGTTTTAAAAGAGTTGGACTTATTGAAAGCGGTGTGTTTGGTGAAGAAGATAAAAAGAAATATCCTAAATATCAAAGCATAATAGCTCCAAGATTCGGAGAGGCACAATATTATAATATAGCTTTGTATGACAGTTCAAAAAATATGGACGGTAATCAATATATAGGCTGTGAAAGTAAATCTATGAATTTTAATTTTGCTAATAAGGCTATGACAGAAATCAGTTCTTCTTTATGGGCTTTAGATGAAGTAACAATAGATAAGGATTCTGTTTTGTATGAGGATAGAGCAGAAGAAAGAGATGTAGTAATGGCTCAAACTTCAAAGTATCCTACAAAACTTTTTATCAATGGTACTGAAGCTACTTCTGTGAGTGATGTTGCTTTGGCTTTTGAATGGACTAAAGAAGAAAAGTTTAATATTTCAGCAAAGAGATACGGATTTCCAAATTCTAAATTTACATTGAGTTTTTCAGGCAATGCAGTTTTTAATATTCAGTCAAAAGAACTTTTTTATGATAGAGTTTTAAATGGCAACCGACAATCATTTATAATATCATCAAAAACAAAATTTAAAAATAAAGATTATCCTTTTATATTTATAAGTACAGATGTAGGAGGAAGTCCTTCTTTTCCAGCAATAGAGCCTAAAGAGCTTTCAATATCTTTGAATAATTTTAAAGCTATTGAACAATCAAATGATATGAACAGTAATTATTTGATTGCATTTACAGACAGAGAGGATTTATTTTAATATAATGTATTATTTTTTATCAAAAGTTATTGTAATTAACTTTTGAATTGTATTTTATAATAAATTAATTTAAATATTAGTTATTTTTTTTATTTTAATATAAAAAGCCATTTGTATATTATTGACTAAAAAAAAGTTTTGTTTATACTTACTATCAATTAATAATAAATTAGTTGATAAAGTAAAAAGGTAATAAGTAGCATGCTAGGTAAATTGAAACAGAGTATTAATTATAATGATATGCAGGAAATGAATCGTTATCTTATTATTAAACTTTTGATGCAGTTAGGAATATGTTCTAGGGTAGAGCTATCTGAATTATCTGGTTTAAAACAAGCTACAATAACTAATATTATCAATGATTTTATAAAGATAGGATTAGTTTCTGAAATAGGTTCAAAGAATGGAAGTAAAGGAAGAAGATCTATAGCTATAAGTTTAAATAGTGATAACTATAAATTTATAGGGGTACGTCTTACTAGGCGATATATAACTGTAGGGTTATTTGATATAACAGGAAAAAGCTATTTTATTAAGGAATATAAATTTAATGTTAATGATGGTGTTGAGAATACACTTAAAATAATAGAAACATCAGTTCATACCATACTTGATGAATATTCTAATGATAATATAATCGCTATAGGAATTTCTCTTCCTGGTCCTTTTATTAGAACTACAGGAAGAATTACAGTAAATGAATTTCCAGGCTGGGAACAGGTTTTAGTAGAAGATTACTTTAATAATATATTTCATATACCTGTATTTTTAGAGCATGATGCTAAAGCTGGAGTTATGGCTTGTTGGTATATGAATAAGTATAATAATGTGAATAAAACTTTTGCTTATATAATAGCTGGGCATGGAATTGGTGTTGGTGTTATAGTAGATGGTAAATTGTTAAGGGGAGCAACAGGAACATTTGGGGAAATAGGTCATACTAGTATAGATTTTGATGGTCCTTTATGCCAATGTGGAAGTAGAGGATGTCTTGAAAATTATTGCTCTACAATAGCACTTTCTAGAAGAATAAAAAATGCTTTAGAGCTTGGTGAAAAATCTAGTTTAAATATTGATTTTAGTTTCTCTGATATAGTAGAAGCCTATAAGAACAAAGATGATTTAACAGTAAGAGAAGTAAATAAAAATATAGAGTACTTTAGTATAGGTATAGTTAATTTAGTAAATATGGTAAATCCTGATGTCATCATTATAGGTGATGAAATGGTTAATTTCGGAGATGATTTTCTTAATATATTAAAATCTAATGTAAGTAAAAAAATTATACCTGATTTGTATAATAATCTAGATATAAGATTGGGCAATTTTGCTGAAGATGAAGTTTTGATAGGTGCCAGCATTGTTGCTGTAGAATCTATTTTAAAAACTGGTAGTTTAATTAGAAAATAATTATATTTCTTATTTTCCTTTATAATTCTATATATAATTCATTTATTTTAATAAAAAATTGACAAGCTGTTTTTTTTGAATATACTATTTATTATATTAATTAATTTAATTAAGTTAATTAATTAATATAATAAATAAATAGGTGTTTTTATGGAATATAAAGAACTAGTAGAAAAGGTAATTCAAGAAAACAGCTCAGTATTAAATCTTGTGAAGCAGGAAGAAATAGAGGTTTTATTATCAGAAATAGAAAAAGCTAAAACTATTCAGCTATATGCTATGGGACGTATGCAGCTTTCAGTTAGGGCTTTTGCTATGAGATTAAAACATATGGGATTTGATACTTATGTAGTTTATGATACCACTTCACCTGCTATAGGTAAAGGGGACTTACTTATTGATATATGCGCTGTAACAAATGTAGAATTAAATGTTATAAAATGTGCTAAAGAGGCTGGTGCTAGAATAGGAGTTTTAACAGCACATCCAGAAAATGAACATGGTAAATTGGCAGATTTTTCCGTTTTCATTCCAGGACAAATTTTTGGAGGTGAGAAAGAAGTAAAATCCATACAGCCTATGGCATCTTTACTCGAACAATCTATGTTTTTGTTTGTAGATATAATTGTTATGATGCTTATAGAAAGAAATAATATAGATATAAGTAAAATGCATAAAAGACATACAAATCTTGAAGGTATACCTACTGCTTTTGCTTAATGAAATTATATATAAATAATATAAGGAGGAATTTTTTATGAGAGACGGACAAATTTGTCAAATAGCACAAGTTGTATCAGATATTAAAAAAGCTATGAATCATTTATATAATGATTTTGGTATCGGTCCTTGGGATGTATATGAGTATGGTCCTCATAATATACAAGACTCTATGTATAGAGGAAAACCAAATACTCAAAGATATGCTTTAGCTGTTGCTTGGTCAGAAGGTATTCAATATGAGTTAATGCAGCCTTTAGATGGTTATAGCATATATAATGAATTTTTAGAAAAGCATGGAGAAGGTTTGCAGCATATAAAACTATACTATAAAGATTGTGCTAAAGCTATACAGGAATATAAAGAAAAAGGATATGAAGTAATTCAAAGCGGAAAGATAGGTGAAGATGAATTTTATTATTTAGAATCTACAGATAATGTTGGAATCACATTGGAAATTGGAAATGCAGGAAGTATTCCTCCTCCTTTATATAGATATCCATCATAAATTCAAATAAAAAATAAATAATATAAAAATAAATTTAGGAGAATAAAAAATGAAAAAAATTATATTTGCTTTTATGGTTTTATTATTTACAATTTCATGTGGTAATAAAGAAACAGCATCTACAAATGATTCTACTGCAAATACTTCTACATCTGAAGGTGGACAATATACTATGGTAACAGTGCCTAAATTACGTTCAGCATGGTTTGAGGATTATGAGAATGGTGCTATAAATGCTGCTAAAGATTTTGGTGTAGAAACATATATGCAGGCTCCTTCATCAGCAGATGAGGCTCAACAAGTGAGAATAATTGAAGATGCAGTTAATCAGGGTGTTAATGCTATTTTGGTTGTTCCAAATAATGCTGCTTCTTGCGTACCTGCTTTCAAAAGAGCACAGGAAAAAAATATAGTTGTTCTAACTCATGAATCTCCAGATCAGGAAGGTGCTGATTATGATGTAGAGATGATAGACAATGTTAAATTTGGTGAAAGATTTATTGATGAATTAGTTGCAAGCATTGGAGATAGCGGAGAATATGCTATTTATGTTGGTTCTTTAACAGTTCCTGCACATAATATATGGGCAGATTCAGCTATAGCTTATGCTAAAGAAAAATATCCTAATTTAAAAATGGTTGGTGATAAATTCCCAGTTTCTGAAGATAGAAATGCAGCAAGACAAAAAACTTTGGAACTTTTGACTGTATATCCTAATTTAAAAGGAATATTAGCATTTGGAAGTCAGGGTGCTCCTGGTGCTGGACAGGCATTAAGAGAAAAATCAATGCAAGGTAAAGTTACAATTTTGGGAACAACAACTCCTAAAGAAATAGCTCCATTTTTGAAAGATAAATCAGTAACTTCATCTATTATGTGGAGTTCAGGAGAAGCTTCTTACGCTATGGTTTATATAGCAAAAATGATATTGGAAGGTAAGAGAGATGAAATAAAACAAGGTCTTGAAATACCTAATTTGGGTGTTCCTACTATCAATGGAAAAAATATATTATTCAATAGACCATTAGTAATTACAGCTGAAAACGCAGATAATTATAATTTCTAATAGTCTATATTGTGTAAATTATTCTTAGGCAGGCAGAGTATATAATGGAAGATTTTATAAAAATTCAGCATATATCTAAAAGTTTTAACGCTCTTAAAGCATTAGATGATGTTTCATTTGAGTTAAAGAAAGGGGAAGCACTTGCTTTATGCGGAGCTAATGGAAGCGGAAAATCTACATTAATAAAAATATTAGCAGGTGTTTTAGAGGCAGATGGCGGTACTATAGAAATAGATGGAAAAAAAATGGTTTCTTATGGTCCTCTTTCTGGAATTAAACATGGTATTAGTGTTATATATCAAGATATTTCATTATTTCCTACTTTGACAGTATTGGAAAATATATGTCTGCCAAGAATGATAGGTGACGGTGGTAAATTTTCATTTCTAAAAAATAAAGTGAATACTGCTAAAGCCATATTAGCTGATTTAGAGGTTAATATAGATGTTAATGCTATAGTTGAGGAGCTTCCTTTAGCTTCTCAACAACTTATAGCTATAGCACGTGCTCTTAATAATAATTCTAAATTAATCATTTTAGATGAGCCTACAACTGCACTTACAAGAGTAGAAGTAAATCAATTATTCAAAATAGTAAATAAATTAAAGAAAAACGGAATATCTGTTATTTTTATCAGCCATAAACTTGATGAAGTATTTGAACTATGTGATAGAGTAATATGTTTAAGAGATGGTAAATTAGTTGCATCTGCTTTGATGTCAGATATTTCTGTAGAAGAAATAGAAAGATTTATGGTAGGTCAATCTACTATTTATACAGGAGTAAATGATTTAGACGAAGATGCTCCTATTATATTAGAAGTGGATTCTTTAAGTAAGAAAAATAATTTTAAAGATATTAGTTTTAATTTAAGAAAAGGTGAAATATTAGGAATAATAGGATTATTAGGATCTGGAAGAACTGAATTAGCATTATCATTATTTGGTGTATCTAAAGCCGACAGCGGAAAAATTTATGTAGATGGTAAAGAATGCAAAATTAATACTATTCAGGATGCTGTTAAAGCAAAAATAGCTTATGTCCCTGAAGATAGACTTACAGAAGGTTTAATAATGAATTATCCTATAAAGGATAATATGGTTATAGTAAATTTAGAAAAAGTAAAAAATAAATTTGGTTTTTTAGAGAATTCATTTATTAATAAAATAACAAATTTTTGGATTAAAGAGTTATCTATTAAAGCAGAGTCTGGAGATAATAAAGTTTCAGAACTTTCCGGCGGAAATCAGCAGAAAATAGTTATAGGTAAATGGCTTGATGAAAATCCTAAAATATTGATTTTAGATGGTCCTACTGTAGGTATAGATATAGGAGCTAAAGCTGGTATTTTTGAAACTATCAAAGAATTTTCTAAAAATAATGGAATGGGTGTTATTTTAATTTCTGATGAGATAAAAGAAATAGTTTCATATAGTAATCGCATAATTATAATGCGTAATGGAAGAATATATAAAATATTCGACAGAGGAAGCGTAAGTGAAAGTGATATACAAGCTATGTTAGATGAACAAAAACGTAGTATGTGATTAATAAATAAAAGGTGTTGTTTCATGTATACTATTTTAAATTTTATGAAAAAAAGAGAAGTTGTTCTTGCTATAATTATTCTTGTACTTGTAATAGTGATATCTTCTTTAACTCCTAATTTTTTAAATTATGAAAATATATCTAATATATTAAAATCATATACAGTTTTGGGAATATTCGCTTTAGGAACATTACTTGTTATAATTAGTGGCGGAGTTGATGTTTCTTTTACAGCTATTGCTCAGGTTGTACAATATATTGTAGTATATATATTGTTAAACTATATTTCAGGTAATATGTATGTAGCTTTTTTATTAGCAATAATTTTCGGAGTGATATTAGGTTTATTCAATGGATTTTTAATTTATCATTATAAAATGCCTGCAATAATTATAACTATAGCTACACAAAATTTATTTTATGGAATATTATATGTGGTTACAAAAGGTAAACTATTATATGAAGTTCCTCCATATTTCTGGACATTTGCAGATGCAAAAGTATTTACAGTAGTTAATGAAATTGGAATAAATGTAGGTATTAGTTTAGTTACTATATTGTGGTTTATTATGGCTTTGGTATTATTTTTTATATTAAAGTATACCATTTTAGGACGAAGTATATATTTAATAGGATGTAATAGTGTAGCAGCAAAAAGAATTGGGGTAAGTATATTAAAAACTACATTATTTGTTTATGGTTTATCGGCAGCCATAGCCGCAATAGGCTCTATAGTACATGTTTCTATAGTTCAAACTGTAATACCTAATTCCATAGTAGGTACAGAAATGCAAGTAATAGCAGCAGTAGTTTTGGGCGGTGCTTCAATTACCGGAGGAAAAGGTTCTGTTATGGGTACTATGTTAGGAGTTCTTCTATTTGCTATATTAAGTAATAGTCTTACACTTTTACAAATATCATCATATTGGTACAATGTATTTATAGGGGCGATAATAATTATTAGTATACTTGTTAATGCATTACAGGAAATAAAAGCTAGAAATTCTATAGTTCGTGTAAAAGTTGAAAATTAATATCGGGGGAAATAATGGCTGATTTTGATAAAATATCATCTTTCATAAAAAGAATGAGAAAGGGAGAACAGTTTTCTCTCGTTATAACACTTGTATTAGTATATATTTTAATGGTAATAGCTAATGGCAATAAATTTTTATCTTTTAATAATATGTATGCTATGGCATATCAGCTTCCTATTATAGGTTTTTTAGCCATAGGTATGATGATATCCGAACTTTCAGGTGGTATTAATTTATCTATTATTGCAAATATGAATTTGAATGGTGTTATAATATATTTGGTATTAAATTCTCTTACTAACGGCAATATGCAGGAGTCTAATATATTTTTCATTTTTATAGCTATAATATGCGGATTTCTTACAAGCGTAGTTATTGGTATAGTTAATGGTTTTCTTATAACACAATTTAATATACCTGCTATATTAGTTACTTTAGGAACAATGACATTATTACAGGGTGTTAATTTGGTACTTACAAAAGGATATACTATATCAGGTTTTCCAAATGAACTTGTATTTATAGGTAATGGAAAAATATTTAATATTCCTGTAGCCATTATATTGTTTATAATTGTAATTATAATAACTCATTTTATATTAAATCGTTCTTCCTATGGTAAGCAATTATATTTAACTGGAGCAAATACTAAGGCAAGTAAATTTTCTAATATTAACATATCTAAAGTTATTATTATAGAATATATATTGTCAGCTTGCTTTGCTTCATTTGCTTCTTTAGTTTTAATAGGCCAAATGAATTCTGTAAAAGCAAATTATGCTGAATCATATCTTTTAGTAGCTGTATTGGCAAGTTTTCTTGGAGGAGTTGATCCTAATGGAGGATTTGGAAAATTATCTGGTATGGTACTAGCTTCTATAATATTACAATTTATATCTACAGGATTAAATTTAATGCGTTTAGACCCATTTATGATAACAGCTATGTGGGGAGCAATAATAATAATAATTCTAATAGTAAAAGAAATTTCTAATTTTATCATAGTTAAAATAAAATCTAGTTTCAGTAATAAAACTATATAAACATTTTATTCTTAAATTAATTATTTATTTTTAAGCCTTATATTATTTATAAGGCTTTTTTATTTTAAATAATCAATATTATTATATTTTTTAACCTATAACAATGAAAATTGGTATAGGCTATTAGTGAAAAAATTAAATATAATATAAAAACTTTATTTGTTTTTAGAATATCATAATAAAAAATTGTCATAGCAGCCAGCGAAAAAATTAAGTAGAATTAAAAAACACTATTTGTATTTTTGAATATATGACAATTGAAAATAGGCATAGCCTACAAGCGAAAAAAATTAAGGAGTATATAAATGGAAAAACTTGAATTTAAATGTGTTGATTTTTTTAATAGATATATTATAGAAGAAATTGTTTATAAAGATGACGGAGAAAATATTGTTCCTGTTAAAGTATTCAGCCGTTCTACTTTGGGTAACAAATTTAAAAGTGATGATGTCATAAGTATTAATCGTCCTAGCTTTAATGAAAATATTAAATATGTTAGAGAGAAAGAAGAAAAGATTATTGATGATGATATTTTTAAATGGCTTGATGTGAGAATAAATAATAATCTTGCTACAAGTCTTCTTGATGAATGGAGTACAAAAGATATTAATGAATTTGCTCAGGTGATAAAAAGTTTTTTGCTGGAGAGAAGAATTATGTAATAAAATTTTCTGTAATAGAGCAGACAGAAATTGATAATCTTGTGAATTATGCTTTTAATAATAGAGAAGTTAAATACGATGACTTTTGTTATTTTAATGATGGACTTATCAGTTTGTATACTGCTTCTTTGTTTTGGAATAAAATAATATTAGAGGCTTGGTATCAAATAATAAGCGGAAGATTTATTCACTGTGTTTATGATGAAGATGATTATTTGAGGCTTGGACTTCATTATGCAGTATTCAGATTTAAGATTTTAATAGATAAATCAATTCATAATAATAAATAATTTTTTATATTATCATTTTTTATTTAATACAATATATATTTTGGAGATATCATGATTTCTAGTACTAAAGGAACAATATTAAATTATTTCGGACTTTCAAATACATATAATCCTTTTAAAGATGAGAATGCATTGCAGATAGCAGAGAATCTATATTTTGAAATACCTATTGAGCCATTTGAAAATTCTAATTATGTTGCAGTATCTACAGGGCTTTTAACTAATTCACTTTCTTTTCTTAATGACTGTACATTTGAAATATATGATAATGATACAAAAATTGCAGATTTGCAAAATGTTATAGGAGAAATTGGAAATGATAAATATACGCCTAAAGAAGGACAAATATTTTGGTTTAATAAAGATGGACTTAGAGGAACTTATTTTTTAAATAGTATTTATGCCGGTAAGAAATTAAAAATAGTAAGCGGAAGATATATAACTACTTCAATAACATCCGGAGTATTAAATGATATGTTTGAAAGAACTATAGGAGTGCCTTCATATATAGAGGAAATTAATAATATGATTGATGATATAAAAAATAATTCTACTTTTATAATAAAAGAAACTGTTACAAAATCAGGAAGCGGTAATCAAAATTGGGAATTAAATTGGAGAGATGATTTAGAATATTTGCAAGTTTCTGGATATATAGGAGGTGAAAATTATACAGGTTCATTCGGACTTTATCAAAGTATAAATGATTCTGCTCCTTTTATAGGCTGGATTGGTAAGCATTATTATGGAGGAGATTTTCAAATAACTTATGCTAATTGGCAGGCGGGACTTCCTAATATTAAATGGTTTCCAATACTTAATAATAAGCCTATTTTAGCTATAAAAAATGCTTCAGAACAGACTATAACAGCTGAGTTATATTTTTTAGTAAGATATAAATAGATTATTATTTAATTCTATATTTCTTTTTTATTTTAATTTTTTCTATTTATTATTAAAGGAAATATCAAAATGATTCTTAATGAAAATAATATACAAGCTCCATTTCAGTATAAAATAAGTGAAAATACATTTGAATTGCTGAAAAGAAACGGAGAATTAGAACTCAATACTAACAATGTACAAGTAAAAGTTTTTTCCGGTCAAAGATTATTCTGTGCTGATATAGGCTATGCTATTGATGGGGCAGTTGAAGAAATGGAGTTTTTAATTGATGATATAAAAGTATATCCGCAGTTATTAGAAAACTTGAAAGATTTACAAACTGTTGTAGTAAAAGATAATGAAATCTATTTAGTAAATAATGATATTAATTTTAAGAGTATAATTTTCTTTCCTCCAAGTGATTTAAATAAAAATTTTAAATTT
>CASEHG010000170.1 GCA_949287565.1 uncultured Brachyspira sp. | reverse complement strand
TATTTAGGCTTAATATTGAGCTAGACCATTCTATAGGTTTAATTTCAAGCTCAACACCCATACGGCGAGCTACTTCAGCTGCTAAATCGATATCAAAACCAACTACATGACCATTTTCATCCCTAAAACCCATTGGAGCAAAAGTATCATCTAAACCCAATACTAATTTTCCTGCATCTTTTACTTTTTGCAATGAATTATCTTCTACTGCTGCAGTATTGTTTTCAGCAGTATTATCAGCAGCAGCTTTATCACCGACTCCGCAGCTTACAATAAATGCAAAAATAATAAATAATAAAATACTTGATATACGTTTCATAATTTTTCTCCTAAATTTTATGATTTTTTTTATAATATGATAAATTAATTATTAGAATTTTTTTATTAATGTACGAAGGTGGTATGAAGTTGGAATGAAAAAGAATTATTAAAGAAACAATTCAAAAAAAGACTATTCATAATAGGAACTCCCTAACACACTTTTGTTACTATATACTATAATACTATTTACAAAAATGTCAATATAAAAACTTAAATATATTTACAATTTATTCAACTTTCTTTGATAAAATAATCATTTATGAAAAATTTTATTTAAAAAATCTTTAATTCTTTCATTGCTTTGATTATTAAAGAAATTATCAGAAGTATCCATAGCAATAATTTTACCACTGTCCATAAAAGCAATATTTGTAGATAATTCATGTACGAAACTTATTTCATGGCTTACAACAATCATAGTCATTTTTTCTTTAGCAAGTTCTTTTAATACCGTAAGAACTTCACCTATAAGTTCAGGATCCAATGCTGAAGTAGGCTCATCGCAGAGAAGTATTTCAGGCTTCATAGCCAAAGCTCTTGCAATAGCAACTCTCTGTTTCTGTCCTCCAGATAATTCATTCGGATAGCTGTCTTTTTTATGTTTAAGCCCTACACTGTCAAGAAGTTTCAATGCTTCTTCTATAGCCTCATCTTTATTTTGTTTCTTTACTATAATAGGTGCTTCTATGATATTTTCTAAAGCTGTTTTATGAGGAAATAAATTAAAATGCTGAAATATCATACCTATTTTTTCTTTTCTTTTCATAAAATCGGTATGGCTTATATCAAGTGCCTTCTCACCTTCCCTCTTACAAAATAGAACTTCATTATCTATATAAACCTCACCATAATCAGGATACTCTATCTGTATAATATTTCTTAAAAGAGAACTTTTTCCAGCTCCTGAAGGCCCTATAATAGAAAGTATATCACCTTTATTAACTGTAAATGATACTCCATTTATAGCAGGAGTTCCTTTATAATGTTTTTTTATATTTACAACTTTTAAATTAGTTTCTTTATTTTCTTTAATTTCTGATGACATACTTTTTCTCCAATTGTCTGAATACAAACACAAGTATAGAAGTAAATAATAAATATATAATAGCTGCTATTAAAAAAGGCAGTAATTTATAATCTCTAGTAAGTATCTGTCTGGCATGAAGCATTAAATCCCCTATTCCCAAAACTATAACCAAAGCAGTATCTTTTATCAAGTTAATAGCTTCATTAGAAAGAGGAGGTAAAACTCTTCTTACGGCCTGAGGAAGAATGATTCTTGTCATAATCTGTCTGTAACTCAAATTAAGTGCGAAACCTGCCTCATACTGACCTTTTTCTATACTTTCAATACCGGCTCTGAATATTTCCATAAGATAGGCTGAATAATTAAGAACGAATGTTACCGCTGCAGATGTGAATGCAGGAAAGGCTATCATATTATTAGTCATAAGAGGAAGTCCGTAATAGAAAAATATAAGCTGAAGTATTAAAGGAGTTCCTCTAAATATCCAAGCATATATATCAAAAATATACCTCACGAATTTCGGAGAGCTAAACTGTAATGCTGCAAAAAGCATAGATAATGGAAGGGAAAATATTGCCGTTACAAAGTAAAGACATAAAGTTGTATATGTTCCCTTAAGCAAATATAAAGTAGTAGATATTACATAATCCATAAAATACAACCAATAATAATTTTTTAGTTTCAAGATAGCATTATAATGTTATTTGTAAAAATATCAATAATAAAAGGTAATTCATAAAAAAATACTTACATATTTATTCTTTTAATATTAATTATTATTATGTATAATGAAAACAAACAACAAATATATTAGGAGTTTCACAATGTCAAGTAAAATTTGTATTATAACTGGTGCATCAAACGGTATAGGAAAAGAAATTGCATTATTATTTGCAAAAAACAACTGTGATATAGCATTTATTGATAAAGACAATGAAAACGGTTTAAAACTATATAAACAAATAAAAGATATGGGCAGAGAATGCCTATTTATAAATGACAATATAAACAATGAAAAATCTATAAAATCATTCACAGACAAAATAATAGAAAAATTCGGCAATGTAGATTATTTAATAAATAATGCCTGCTATTCAAATAAAGGTCTTTTAAGTAATTGCAGTTATGATGATTTTTTAGAGATTTTAAAAATCGGTGCTGCTGCTCCTTATGAGATTACAAAAAATCTTATGAATCATTTCAATGAAAAAGCATGCATAATAAATATAGCTTCTACAAGGGCTTTTATGTC
>CASEHG010000169.1 GCA_949287565.1 uncultured Brachyspira sp. | reverse complement strand
TCTTCTTTTAATGTTTTATAATAATAATTCATTATATAGCGTCTGATAGATAAATCTTCATGCAAACTGTCTGCATAAGTTCTGCTATCTTCAAACCATTTACTAGACCAAGTTTTGTTAATTCCGAGTCTTAAGCCTATTGGACTAACCTTTTGACCCATAGTTTATACCTCCGCTGCTTTAGGTGCTTCTTCTGTTTTAGCACTCTTAGCTTTTAATTTTTTCTTTTCAGGTTTTTTATCATCACTTAAAATTATAGTAATATGTGAAAGTCTTTTTAATATTGGATCAGCACTACCTCTGCTTGCTGCACGTATTCTTTTAAGAGTAGGTGCTTTATCAACATAAGCAGTTTTTACCCATAATGTATCTGGATTGATATTTCTTGATTGGAATATAGCATTAGCTATTCCGCTCTTAATAGCCTTTCTTAGAACTACTGATGACATCTGAGGCATTGTTGCTAGATTAGATATAGCATGGTTTACATACTCACCTTTAACAAAAGGAAGCAGTCTTGCTACTTTTCTGCGACCAATGCGTAAATAACGTACCTTTACTTTATAATCCATAGTCTAAATCCTTATTTCTTACCTACTTTAGCGGCACCGGCATGAGATATAAATTTTCTTGTTGGTGCAAATTCGCCTAATTTATGACCTATCATATTTTCTTGTATATAAACTGCTACAAATGTTTTTCCGTTATGAACATTTATAGTAAAACCTATCATTTCTGGAATAATTGTTGAAGCACGGCTATAAGTTTTTATTTGATGCTTATTATCTCCAGCTTGTATCTTCTTAAAAAGATTCTTATCTACAAAAGGTCCTTTTTTAATAGAGCGAGACATTATTTCTTACCCCCTCTTCTCTTGATTATTAATCTGTCAGAATACTTGTGTTTCTTTCTAGTCTTGTATCCCTTAGTAGGTACACCTGTAGGTGAAACCGGATGTGGGTTACCTTGTCCGCTTTTACCTTCACCACCGCCATGTGGGTGATCTACTGGGTTCATTACAACACCTCTTACTTTAGGTCTTCTACCTTTATGTCTAGTAGTTCCAGCTTTACCGTCTGTAGTATTGAAATGATCTAAATTTCCAATCTGACCTATAGTAGCATAACAATTTTCTAGTATTCTTCTTTCTTCGCCTGAACGAAGTCTTATTACACAATAACCGCCTGATTTAGCTGTGATTTGAGCACCACCTCCTGCTGCTCTAACAAGCTGACCGCCTTTTCCAGGAGTTATTTCAATGTTATGTATTATAGTACCTAATGGAATTTTTTTCAATGGTAAACTGCATCCAATTTTAACTTTTGCATTTTCACCGCTTACTACTCTATCGCCTACATTAAGTCCCAATGGCCATATTATGTATCTTTTCTCGCCATCTGTATAGTGTAGTAAAGCTATACGAGCAGTTCTGTTAGGATCATACTCTATAGAAACTACTTTAGCTTCTACATCATGTTTATCTCTTCTAAAATCTACAAATCTAAATAGTTTTTTATGTCCGCCTCCGCGACGACGCATAGTTATACGACCATTTGAACCGCGTCCGCTTATACGTTTTTTTCCGCATACTAATGATTTACAAGGCTCATTTGTTGTAATATCCGAAAAATCTACTACTGTACGATAACGCAAACTTGGTGTTGTCGGTTTAAATTTCTTAATAGCCATCGGTATCCCTCATTATTTTACTATATCTATTGATTCTTTGCCGTCAAGAACTATTATCGCTTTTTTATAGCTGCGTGTATATCCGCGTCTGCTCATTCTGCGATTTTTCTTCTTAGGCTTAACATTTATTATCTTACAATCTAGCGGATGTACATTGAATATTTTCTCAACCGCTTTCTTTAATTCTGTCTTATTAGCGTCCTGTCTTACTTTAAATACATAATAACGCTTCTCTGTTCCTCTAGGCTCAGTTCTAAGCATATTACTTTTTTCTGTAAGTATAGGCTCAATTAAAAGTGAATACATGCTCATATTTTTTAACCCTTAATTCTAGCATTTAATTTAGATAAAGCTGTTTTAGTAAAATATACCTCATCAGCATAAAATAAAGGATGTATAGACATACTGTCTGCATTTACAAGCTTTAAATCTTTGATGTTTCTTAAAGATAATAATAATTTATTATAATTATCACCTAAAGACTCATCTTTACCTACTACAAATGCTACCTTTCTTGTATTTGGTTCTTTAACCTTACTTATAAAACTAGCCATTCTTTTTGTTTTTGGAGCATCAAAAGTGAAATCTTCAAAAACTTTAAGAACATTGCTTCCATATTTTAAAGATAAAACAGACAATAGAGCCTTACGTTTCATTTTCTTTGGCAATCTGTAGCTATAATCTCTAGGCTTTGGAGTATGTGTTTTACCACCGCCTACCCAAATTGGGGATCTAGTAGAACCTGCTCTAGCTCTTCCTGTGCCTTTTTGTCTCCAAGGCTTTTTACCGCCTCCTGAAACTTCTGCTCTTGTTTTTGTAGAGTGAGTTCCCTGACGTCTGTTAGCTAATTCATTTTTGATTGCTTCGTAAAGTAGATTATTGTTAACTTCTGATTTAAATATCTCGTCAACAATCTCTAAATTGCCTACGCTATCTCCATTTTCATTTAGTATTACTACTTCCATTTTATCATCCTATTATCATTTCACTCTATTAATTCATTGAGTTTTTCTTCTTGTTACGTTTCTTTACTGCTGATGTTAATTTCACTATGCTGTTTATAGCACCTGGTATAGCACCTTTTATCATAATCAAATTATCATCTGGTCTTATTTCAACTACTTTTAAGTTTTGTATAGTAGTCAAAGTATTACCCATATGTCCAGGCATACCTTTACCTTTCCATACTCTTGCAGGGTAGCTGTTACAACCTATAGAACCTGCTCTTCTTCTAAAGTTAGAACCATGGCTCATAGGACCGCCGTCATAATTATGTCTTTTCATTACACCGGCAAAACCTCTACCTTTACTCAAAGAACTAACATCTATAAAATCGCCTGCTTGAAATATATCTGCTTTAAGCTCCTGACCTACTGTATAAGAGCTAGCATCGTCCATTCTGAACTCTTTTAAATATTTCTTAGGCTCTAAATTTGCTTTTTTAAACTGACCTATTTGAGGCTTTTTCAAATGCTTTTCTTTCACGGCACCATAGCCTAATTGAATAGCACTGTAGCCATCTTTCTCATTATCTCTTATCTGCATAACTGTGCATGGTCCAGCCTCTACAACTGTTACTGCTATAGCATTACCAGTTTCATCGAAAACTGTTGTCATACCCAATTTTTTGCCAATTATTCCTACCATCGGCGAATCCTCTATAATGATTTTACTTACTACTTTTTAATGTTTCAAACTATTACAGATAAAACGTAGTAAAGCTTTATCTTTAATATTTTTTAATTAAACGCTTATTTAAGCTGAACATCAACCCCAGCTGGAAGCGCCAATTTCTTAAGAGACTCTGTTGTCTGAGGTGTTACATCAAAGATATCTATTAATCTTTTATATATACGCATCTCAAATTGTTCTCTTGACTTTATGTTTACATGCGGACTTCTTATTACTGTTACCTTACGTATACTTGTAGGCAATGGTATAGGTCCTGATACTCTAGCACCTGTTTTCTTTACACTAGCTACTATAGACTGAGCTGATTGATCAATAAGCTCAATATCAAAGGCTTTTAGTTTAACTCGTATTTTCTGTTCTTTCATAGCTTGAATTACTCGCTTTCTCTTAATTTATTAAAGGGTATATCTTTCAAAAAAGGTATACCCTTTTATTTCGCTCTAAATTATTCTAATATTTTTGTTACAACACCGTTACCTACTGTTTTACCACCTTCACGTATAGCGAATCTTTGTTTTTCTTCCATAGCGATTGGAGTGATAAGTTCGATAGTTAAGTTAGCGTTGTCACCAGGCATAATCATTTGTGCACCTTCTGCTAAGTTGATTACTCCTGTTACGTCTGTTGTTCTGAAGTACATTTGCGGTCTGTAACCGCTTACGAAACCGCTGTGTCTTCCGCCTTCTTCTTTTTTCAAGATATAAACTTCAGCTTCGAATTTTTTGTGAGGTGTAATTGTACCTGGTTTAGCCAATACCTGTCCTCTTTCTACTGCTTTACGTTCAATACCTCTTAAAAGACATCCAACGTTATAACCAGCTATACCAACAACTTCTTTCTTGAACATTTCTACACCAGTACAAGTTGTTTTTTGAGTAGGTCTGATACCAACGATTTCAACTTCATTACCTTTCTCAATTTTACCTCTTTCAATTCTTCCTGTAACAACTGTACCTCTTCCAGGAATTGAGTATACGTCTTCGATTGACATTAAGAAGTCTTTATCTACTTCACGTACTGGATCTGGAATATATGTATCTAATGCATTTAATAAGTCTAATATACATTTACAATCTGGATCAGTTCTAGGATCTTTTCCTGCTTCAATTGCTTGAATAGCTTTGATTGCAGAACCTCTGATTATAGGAGTTTTAGAACCATCGAAACCATAATGGTCTAATACGTCTATTACTTCTGCTTCTACTATTTCAGCCATTTCTGGGTCATCTAATTTATCACATTTGTTTAAGAATACTACGATGTAGTTTACACCTACTTGTCTTGAAAGAAGTACGTGTTCTTTTGTTTGAGGCATTACACCGTCTTCTGCTGATACTACTAAGATAGCACCGTCCATCTGAGCAGCACCTGTAATCATGTTTTTAATGTAGTCAGCGTGACCTGGACAGTCTACGTGTGCGTAGTGTCTGTTGTCAGATTCGTATTCTACGTGTGATGTTGCGATTGTTAATATTTTTGTTGGGTCTCTTCTACCTTGACTTTCAGAAGCTTTTGCTACTGAGTCATAAGCAACTTTTTGTACTGTTGCTGGGAACATAGCAGATGATACTGCTGTTATTGCTGATGTTAATGTTGTTTTACCATGGTCAACGTGTCCGATAGTACCAACGTTTACGTGTGTTTTATTACCTTCGTAAGTTCCTTTAGCCATTTTAATCCTCCAATTATTTTATCCTTTAGGAAATTTATTTTTTATTTTAATACTAATATTTTATTAGTTACTTACTTACTTATTATTACCCATTCTAGCACCGATTATCTCTTCTGCTACGTTTTTAGGTACTTCCTCATAATGCGAGAACTGCATTGTGTAGCTAGCTCTACCTTGAGATACGTTTCTTATACTTGTTGTATAACCGAACATCTCTGCAAGAGGTACTGTAGCATTAATAGATTTATAACCAGATTTATCTGTAAATCCGTGAACCTGTCCTCTTCTTGAAGCTAAGTCACCTATTATATCACCCATATAATCTTCAGGAGTTACAACTTCTACTGTCATCATAGGCTCTAACAAATAAGGATCTGCTTTTTTACATCCGTCTTTGAATCCCATAGAAGCAGCAATTTTGAATGCCATTTCTGATGAGTCTACTGGGTGGAATGAACCGTCAAATGCTGATACTATAACGTCAAGCATTGGATAGTTAGCAAGAAC
>CASEHG010000168.1 GCA_949287565.1 uncultured Brachyspira sp. | reverse complement strand
TTATAAATTTATATTGATGTATAAATGTTTTTATGTTAATATATTACTATGTGTAATAGGTTTGATATAAATATATTTGATGATATTGATATTTTAAAAGAATTAGCAAAAACTTGGCATGCTTATTATAATTTTAGAATGTCTTGTATATCATTAAAAAATTCAGAGTATTTATTAAGTATATTATCATTAATACTAAATCCTGCAAATCATTATGAATATAAAGATATTGGTATGATATCGTATGGTATTTTAGAAGAATATCATTCTAAACATAAAGAGTTTAGTATATTAAAAGAGTTTTTAGATAGAGAATATAATTCAGAAATTTTATCAGAGATAGTAAGTTTATTAGAGGGGAATGATATTGTCATTGATAAAAAATACGATGAAGATATTAGCTATATAGATAATTTGGATTTAGATCCTATTTTAAAATTATTAGTTTATCAGAAAATATCTTATGAATATGTTAAAGGGTATCAAAGCAGTTTCATAATATGCCGTGTTATATTTAATATATATTCATATAAATTAAAATTATTAGATACGCCTATATTATATCCTTATCAATTTTTTGAAGCGAGTATGAATGGAACTTCAGATAAAGAGTCTATAATAAGGTATTTAAAATTTTTAAGAGGAATATGTTTATACGCTGTAGATACTATTAGCTTTGTTCATAAGAATTTATTAGTACTTAAAAATAAATTACTTCTTAATAAAAATTTTAAGAAATTGACTGATTCTAATGTATTTTCTATTATATTTATTACTCCTTATATAAGAATAGTTGATTTAATGGAAATATTTGATTGGAAAAGAGATAAAGCAGCAAGATTATTATCAAAATTAAGAGAAGAGGGCTTATTTTCAGAAACTAAGGTAAAAAAAGAGAAAATATTTGTGAATAAGTATATAATAGGCTTATTTGAGTCAGGAGAAAATGAAAAACCTGAAGAGTTTTTGAATAAGTTTATATAAAAATGCTTGACATTTTTTTAAAAACATGTACAATGCTTATGATTTAATAGACATCGCGGGGTGGAGCAGTTGGTAGCTCGTTGGGCTCATAACCCAAAGGTCGTAGGTTCAAGTCCTGCCCCCGCTAATAGCCAAAAATAGTACTTAGGCTTATTGTTTTGGCGGCGTGGCTCAGGTGGTTAGAGCATGCGGCTCATATCCGCAGTGTCAGGGGTTCAAGTCCCTTCGCCGCTAATAATTTTATAAAAAGGCAGGTGAGTGAATTGGTAAGAGTATTCGCTAATGAAGGCGAACCAGTAGAAAGCGTTATTAAAAGATTCCGCAGAGCTTGTGAAAATGAAGGCATCTTACAGGATCTTAAAGAAAAACAATTCTATAAAAAACCTTCTCTTGAGAAAAAACTTCAAAGAGAAAAAGCTCTTAAGAGAATGAAAAGAAAAATCAAAAAAGAACGCAGACTTGGTTTGTTATAATTTATCTGTTTTTTATTCAAAGCATTGATATTTCGTATCAGTGCTTTTTTTTAATCTAGTTAATATATATACTTGAAAATATTTATTATTTAATGTATAATGCTCACAATTTTAAAATGAAATAATTTTAAAAGTTCAATAAATGATAATAATTTTAATTTAATAATACTGAAAAGGAGAAAATATATGGCAGCAAAACAGCTATTATTTGATGAAGAAGCTAGACGTGCCCTTATGAGAGGTGTAGATGCTTTAGCTAATGCCGTAAAGGTAACTTTAGGACCACGTGGACGTAACGTTGTAATAGACAAAAAATTCGGTCCTCCTACTATAATAAATGATGGTGTAACTATCGCTAAAGAAATAGAATTAGAAGATCCGTTTGAAAATATGGGTGCTCAAATAGTTAAAGAAGTTGCTACTAAAACTAACGATGTTGCTGGTGACGGTACAACTACTGCTACAGTTTTAGCTCAGGCTATGGTAAAAGAAGGTTTGAAAAATGTAACTAGCGGTGCTAATCCTATGCTTATTAAAAGAGGTATAGAAAAAGCTGTTAGCGAAATAGTTGCTCATATCAAATCTGAAGCTAAACAAATTAAAGGTAAAGAAGAAATCGCTCAAGTTGCTACTATTTCTGCTAATAATGATAAAGAAATCGGTTCTTTAATCAGCGATGCTATGGAAAAAGTTGGTAAAGAAGGCGTTATCACTGTTGAAGAAGCTAAATCTTTAGAAACTAGCCTTTCTTTAGTTGAAGGTATGCAATTCGACAGAGGTTATATTTCTCCATATTTCGTAACTAATGGCGACAGTATGACTGCTGAATTAGAAGATGCTTTACTTCTTATATATGACAAAAAAATCTCTAATATGAAAGAACTTCTTCCTATACTTGAGAAAATTGCTCAAACAGGAAAACCTTTCATTATTATTGCTGAAGATATTGAAAATGAAGCTTTAGCTACTTTAGTATTAAACAAAATGAGAGGAGTATTAAATGTATGTGCAGTTAAAGCTCCTGGTTTTGGTGATAGAAGAAAAGCTATGTTGGAAGATATAGCTATTTTAACTGGCGGACAAGTTATCAGCGAAGATTTAGGTATGAAACTTGAAAATGCTGCTATTGAACAATTAGGCAGAGCTAAAAAAATCACTGTAGATAAAGAAAATACTACTATTGTTGAAGGTGCTGGAAGCAAAGAAGATGTTAAAAGCAGAGTGGCTACTATTAGAAAACAAATAGAAGAAACTGACAGCGATTATGACAGAGAAAAATTACAAGAAAGATTAGCTAAACTTTCCGGCGGTGTTGCTGTTATCAATATAGGTGCTGCTACTGAAGTAGAAATGAAAGAGAAAAAAGCTAGAGTAGAAGATGCTTTATCTGCAACTCGTGCTGCTGTTGAAGAAGGTGTAATTCCTGGCGGCGGTATCACTTACTTACATGCTCAGCATAAATTAGAATCTTTAACTGTAGAAAACCCTGATGAACAAGTTGGTGTTAATATAGTTAAAAGAGCTATAGAAGAGCCTATCAGAATGATAGCTACAAATGCTGGTTTAGACGGTTCTGTTGTTGCTATTGAAGCTAAAAAACAAAAAGGCAATATGGGTTTCAATGCTCTTACTAATGAATGGGTTGATATGTTAAAAGCTGGTATTATTGATCCTGCTAAAGTTTCAAGAAGTGCTTTACAAAATGCTGCTTCTATTGCTAGCCAAGTATTAACTGCTGAAGTTATTATTACAGATATACCTGAACCTGAAAAACCAATGCCTCCAATGCCTGGCGGCGGAATGGGCGGTATGTATTAATAAATAGCCTATATAAAAGAAAATATAAATTATAGTAATTAAGTTTATATAAAAAAGCCTCAGTATTTTTACTGGGGCTTTATTTTTATTAATTATACTGAAACGATTTCATTTTGCCGACTACTTCACATTATATAATTATTATCAACTTTTTTGACGCACAAAAAAGTTGCAAAAAACGCAATTGCTAGAACTTTATATTTAAAATATATGTATTAAATGTAGAATATAACC
>CASEHG010000167.1 GCA_949287565.1 uncultured Brachyspira sp. | reverse complement strand
TAAAAAAATCTTGGGTGGGCAGCTATAATAACAGTATATATTTTAAAAGAATAATAGTATAGAAATCACATAATAATATTTAAAAGAAATAGGGCGGGCAAGTGTAATTAAGCTTTAAAACTTTTATTACATTCCCCGCCCTTTATTCTTTATAGTATATTTTTAAATCATAATTTAAATTTCTTTATTGCTTTATTAGAAATTAAAGCACCGCCCAAGCGTTTATTAATTTAAAATCTGTTTGAACTAAAATGCATTATCCCGAACGTACATTGTACTTTCTGTAAGAAAAAGCATTACCGTTCGGGCTAGTACCCCGCCAAAGTTTTTATAAGATTTTAAAATTTCTATTGACGCACGATGAATAGTTTTATTTTTATAAATTTGATTGTGTTGAAAACTAAATTTGTTTTTTTATTTTTCTTACCGTGCGTATTTAAAATCGAGTTTATTGATAGCCAAATAAAAACTTATAATCACTTATATTTTTTATTATTAATATAAAGATTAATTTTTAAGGTTTTTATTTATGCCAAATATAGAAAATAAACAATCACAAATAGAAAAAATTATTGAAGAATATGATAATAAATTGAAAGATAAAAACAGAGAGATAGAAAAATTAAATGATGAATTAAACAGAGTATCAACTAATAATTATAATTCAGGCATTCCAAATGTAATATCTAATAGGGGAGATGAAAGCGATGATTTTTCATTTCCTCATAAATGGGCATTAACTTGTAAGAGAATGGAGAACTCTATTTATCTTGAGCCTATACTTCAGTTTTACAGAGGAGTTTTTAATTCTTTTAATTATTTTGTAGATAAACCAAAAGAATGCGAAGATAATGAGAAAGTAAATAATGCATATAATTTTTTTATAAGCCAATTTGAAAGAGCAGGCGGACTTAAAAACTTAATAGTTAATGTTTCTTATAATGCATTAGTTTACGGCTTTTGTTTTTTTACTCCTAAATTAGAAGTCTTGCCTGCTAGGGCTTATGGATTTAAAGGAAGACTTGACGGTTTAAAAGGATTTAAATATTATGATCCTTCTTCAATATACAGATTTAATTTTGATGAGCATGACAGCGATGAAATAAAAAGTATAAGCATTATAAAAAGACATAAAGAAATTTTTAATGGTTCATTAAATTATGATGAAGCTAGTATTATAGATATAGATTTTGATTTAGCTTTAGCAGGATATGCAAGTTATGGAAGTATTGAAGGGGACATTATAGGAAAGCCTTTTTTATACAGCGCATATTCACTTTGGCAGATTTTAGAATCTATGGATAATAGTTTCAACCGTAATTTAAAAAATATAGGCGAGCATAGTTTTAATTTTATAGCAAATACTGAACTTAATGATTCGAAACGTAAGGAGGCAGAACGTGAGATAAGAAATTTTATAAATAACGGCGGCGGAATTTTTATTTCCAAATACGGCAAGATTGAAAAAATAGAAAGTATTGATGCTAATGAATGGTATAATTTTAGAGACAGTATGCTTTCAGCCTTATTCAAAAATAAAGGCGTAGATATTAAAGCACTTGGTCTAAACAGAGGAGCTACTAAATCATTAGCAGAACTTACTCAAGATAATGCACTTCTTATGGCAAGCGATATAGTATCAGGTATAATCAATTATATAAATAATAGTTTTATTAAAAGATATTTTGATTTGAATTTTAAAAGTTTAAGACTGTCAGGACAATGCGATTATTTTAGGATTTCTCATTCTGTAATTAATAAATCGGAATGAAAGTAGAATTAAATAAAAAATATTAATAAAAGGCTTAGTATTAATTTACTGAGCCTTTTTATTTTATAAATTTTTATAATAATTATAAACTCCCCAAATCCTTCTATTATCAGAAACCAATGGTGGTCATCAAAACATTCTCCAGATTCAGAAGTTATTGTCATAGCTAATTCATTTGTAGTCCAGAAATATCCCATACATGGTTCTTCAATTCCAAG
>CASEHG010000166.1 GCA_949287565.1 uncultured Brachyspira sp. | reverse complement strand
GATAAAAATGCTTTACATGATGTAGCTATAAATGTTTCTGAAGGGTTAACTAATAAAAGACTTAATGAAGTAAGCCGTTCAGTATATTCTTCTAATCATTATAGAGATGTTGATACTGCTAAACTTCTTAAATTGAATTATATGTGTATGCATACGGTTGCTGATAATTTTGTTGAATCTTTTTTAACTGAGAATATAAAAAAAGAAAATCCATATACATTATCAGATATTATTGATTTTTTATATACGATAGATGAATATAAAATATCTGCTAAAAGGCTTAATCCTCCTAAAATATTTAATGGTTCCGATAAATCTAAGGTTGGGAAGTTTATCGTTGATATGACAGGCGGTGCTTCTTTCGATGTCGGTATGATTGAAGCTTTATCAAAGGCTGGAGTAAATACTATTGTTATGATGAATATATCAGATAGACTTTTAGATGAATGCAAAAAATATTATATTAATGTTGTATGCGCCGGTCATATATCAAGTGATAGTTTGGGAATAAATTTATTATTTAAAGCTATAAAAGATAAAACTAAAGAATATTTTGAGATTATACCTGCTTCAGGATATATTTTTGTAGAGAAATAAAGCTTATAAAGTGTATATATAAAAGAGAGTTGTTATGCCTAAATATATTAATGTGTTATTCGATCTTGACGGAACTATCACTGATTCAGCACATGGTATAACAAATGCCGTTTTGTATGGGATAAAAAAAATAAACGATGTATATAATTTAAATATAGCTATTCCTAATAATGATACTTTAAGAAAGTTTATTGGACCTCCTCTTGACACTAGTTTCAGAAAATATTGTTTAGACGATGAAAAACTATCTCTTGATTTTATAAAGTTTTACAGAGAAGATTATAATGGAAATGATGGTTTATTTAACTGTACACTTTATGATGGTATATATGATTTGATTAAAACTCTTTCTGAAAATAATTATAAAGTTTTTCTAGCCACTGCTAAGCCTAAAGAATCAGCTTTAAGAATAATTGAACATTTTTCTATGACTAAATTTTTTACTGATTTTTATGCTCCTATACTTGGAGGAAAAATTAAAAATAAATTAGGCGTATTAAAAGAAGCATTAGAAAAAGAGAATTTTGATAAAGATAAAACTATAATGATAGGTGATAGGATAGATGATATAGATGCAGCAAAAAATATAGGCATTGATTCTATTGCTGTTAAATATGGTTTTGGAAGCGAAGAAGAGTTCAAAAATGCTTCTTATATAGTTAATAATACAAAAGAAATATTTGATATATTAAGTAAGTAAAATTTCTTCTAATACTTTCTGACTTTTTATTGTTCTATTTATATGATTGAATATCGATTTATTCATGATATATTTTACATTATCTATAGAATTATTATATATTTGTTTTAGATTTTCATTTTTTATTATTTCTATAAGAGATGTATGTTTTATAATTCTCATAAATGCTGTATCATATTCTGTTATATTTATTGAATCTTTAATTAGATTTCTGCATTTTTGGCATATTAATCCGCCTTCTAATATAGAATAATATAATAAATTATTATTGTTTTCGCATATTGTACATTTATCTAAATGAGGGGATATTCCTGCTATATGCAAAGTTTTCATTTCAAATGCTGCTATTAAAATATTTATATAGATTTTTTTTATTTTATCATCATTATTATAATTTTCTTCCAAACTTTCTAAAGCATCTAATGTTTTTTCCATTAGAATAAAATATCTATCATCAAAATCTTTGGCACAGTATAATAATACTTCTCTTATATAGAATACAGCTAAAGATGAGTATATAGATTTTTCTAATGTTTTATAATTTTTTATAATAGAAGATTCTTTTAATATTGATAGCTGATTTTCTTTTTTCTCATATATGTTTATATTCAACTTTGATATGCTTTCTAAATCAGAACCGAATGCTTTTGAGTTATTTTTTGCTTTGTGGCATATTGCCTGCATTATAGAATTATTTGTAAGAAAAGATGCTATTACAGATGAGGTTTTATATGCATTATATGACAGTATAAATGCTTCGGTATTTTTTATCAATATTATTCCTTAAACTAGTATATAAAAAAGGGCAGGCTTTAAATTATTAAAACCTACCCACGCTATGCCATCAGCAGTAATTAAGCTGGACTTATAGCATTGCTTGGACAAACAGCTTCACAAGCAGCACAATCAGTGCATTTGTTTGGATCAATCACATAGATATTTCCTTCACTAATAGCATCGAATGCACACTCAGGAATGCATGATCCGCAAGCTACACAATCGTTATTTATAACACGTGGCATAATTTACCTCCAAAAAATTAAACTGTTCTATTATTATAACATAAATGAATAATGAAATCAATATCTATTATTTGTTAAAAAGTTATAAAAAATATTAGATTATTCTATTATTTATACTGTTTTTTTATATTAATTAAAATTTTTAGCATGTATTGTAAAAATTTTCAATAGATGTTATAATATAACTTAATACAGTAATATCGTATTTAGAAATTCATATAAAATAAAACTACAATATTACTAGCTTTTGTAATAATTTTAAGGTTAATTTTATTAAAACAAATTTATATTTAGGAGAAAAATTATGGTTAAGAAAAAAGAATTTAAAGTTGCAGTTGCCGGTTATGGACATGTTGGTAAAGACACAGTAAAAACTATTATAGAGAATAATGCTATAATGAAAAAAAGAACCGGAATAAAATTAACCATTAAAACCATTTTCAGCAGAAATATTGATAAAGTAAAAGATGATAAATTTTTGGATAAAGTAGAAATAAAAACTAAAGATTTAAATGATATTTTAAATGATGATGATATTGATATAGTTATAGAAGTACTTGGAGGAATGGATACAGCAAAAGAACTTCTTATGAAAGTAAAAAAGCCAGTAGTTACAGCTAATAAAGCATTGCTTGCTAATTGTTTTGGAGAGCTTATAAAAGACAGAAAAACTGATATAGCTTTTGAGGCTTCTGTTGCAGGGGCTATACCTATAATAAAGGCTATGAAAGAGAGTTTAGTTTCTGATAGAATGGAAAATGTTTACGGAATATTAAATGGAACTTGTAATTATATTTTAACTAATATGACTAAGAATAATTTAGATTTTAAAGATGTTCTTAAAGATGCTCAGGATAAAGGATATGCTGAGGCTGACCCTACATTTGATATTGATGGAATAGATACTGCTCATAAATTATGTATACTTTCATCTATAGCTTTTTGCAATGTTATAAGTTTTGATAAGATATTTATAAGAGGTATAAGAAATATTATATTAGATGATATTGTATTTGCTTCAGAGATTGGGCTTACTATAAAATTAATAGCTGAAGCTGCTTTGGATGAAAATAATAATGCATACATATATGTTATACCTACATTGCTTAATGATGATAATATGCTTTCTAAAGTTGATTATGCTTTTAATGCTATAACTGTAGTAGGCGATCGTTCTGGTGATACAGTTTTCTATGGTTCAGGTGCCGGCGGAAGACCTACAAGCAGTGCTATAGTTTCTGATGCTGTTACTTTAGCCAGAAATAGTTTAATTACTGATGAGCTTAGAATACCTATACTTGGATTCGTAGAAGAAAATAAAGATCTTCAAGTAAAAGATTTCAAAGAAAAGCATGAAACTTTCTATGTGAGATTTAAATCAAATAAAAATAATTTGCTTGCATTTAATGAGGCTTTCTATGATATTAGTATTGAGAAAAGTGTAGAGAGAAATGGAAATTTTATGTTTGTTCTTAAAGATGTTAATATCAATTCTATAATTGAAGCAATAGAAAAAGTAGAAAAGATAGACGATATATTTATAGCGAAAATAAAATAATTAAAAAATAATATTAATAAACAAATAATGCCATATATAATTATTCTTTATATATGCATTATTTGTTTTTTGTTTTTAAATATTATTTTTTAAATCCCGCCCTTTATATTTTTTTGTTTTTAATAGAATATGTAATTTTTCATTGTTTTTTTACTTCATTTGTAAAAGCATACCCGCCCAAATTCTTATTGTATTTCTGACTTTTTTAACGCACGCTTAGTGAATCATTATTTATAATTTAAATTGCAATTATTGATTGATTTATATTTATAATTTTGCTTACCGTGCGGTGATAAAAGTGATGAAGTTAAAAAAAATTGGGTTGGCAGCTAAAATATGAGTTTGAAATTTAAAAGAAAAATAATATTAAAATGATAAGATATAGTAGAAAGCCTATAGGGTGGGATTATAGAATAATTCAATAAGGAAATTTTTTTAGTTTATTTGTATATACTTATATATGGTATTTAAAATTATTGACATAAAGTAAAAACTGATATATCATATCGAAATATATGGAGGCAGATGAGTCCCGGTGGGCTCCGCGCTCTTCAAAAGCGTTGGACGTTATAACAACGTCGGCAGGTTCAACTCCTGCCTCTTCCGATAAAATTACAAAGCATTTCGGAATAATTATGAATAATAAATTTAATCTAATACAAACTAATGCAGTATTAGAAGATGAATCTATAAAACCATATCATAAAATTATTTCTCGCCCAATTGCTGCAGATATTATAAGAGAAACATTAGAAAAATTAAGAACTCAATTAAAAAATAATGATAATATTAGTTACAGTAAAGAAGATATAATCAAATTATGCGAAATTGAAATAAAAAAGAAAGCAAATCTGCCAATAAAAAAAGTTATAAATGCCACTGGAACTATAATGCATACCAATTTGGGAAGATCACCAATAGATGGGGAAGTTTGGGATAGCGTAAGAGAATTGAATATAAACAGTAATAATCTTGAATATAATATTAATAATGAATCAAGAGGAATAAGAGGTGAATTTGTATACTCCCTTTTAAGTAAATTAACAGGTGCTGAAGATGCTTTAGTAGTTAATAATAATGCTGCTGCTGTATTTTTAATATTAAAGACTTTGGCATCTGATAAAGAAGTAATAGTATCAAGAGGCGAACAGGTACAAATAGGCGGAGGATTTAGAATACCTGATATATTAAAGGAAGCATCAGCGAAACTTATAGAAGTCGGAACTACTAATATAGTTGATATTAAAGATTATGAAGAAGCTATAACAGAAAATACTGCCATGATACTTAAAGTGCATACTTCCAATTTTAAAATAAGAGGCTTTGTGAAATATCCTTCATTAAAAAAGTTGAGAGAAACTATACCTGATAATATAGCATTAGTTTATGATGAGGGAGCAGGAATATTTGATGAAAGTATTAGCGAAGAGGAACATATAAAATCTGCATTAAAAAGCGGTGCTGATTTGGTATGCTTTTCAGGTGATAAAATGTTTTCAAGTGTACAGGCTGGAATCATAGTAGGAAAGAAAAAATATATAGAAAAAATATACAAACATCCTTTAATGAGAGCTTTCAGATGCGGAAAAACAGTACTGTCAATATTAGAAAAAAGTATCATAAAAAGATTGAATACTGAAGGCAATTTCAAAGGGTACTGTGAAACTTTATTGAGTATAGATAAGGAAATAATAAAACAAAAGGCTTTAAATATTATAGAAAACATTGAAGGTTTTGAAGTTGTTGAAGAAGATATAGAAACAGGAGGCGGTGCTATGCCTGATACTTTTTATCCGTCTTATGCAATAAGTTTTAAGCCTAAAGATATAAAGTCTGTAATTAAGTTTATGCATAATTTAGATGTACCTATTATACCAAAAGTAAAAAAGGATTCAGTGCTTATATATGTAATAACTATAAATGATTATGATATAAATTACATAAAAGAAGTGTTAATAAAAATAAAAGATAGTGATTTTTAAATATAGTTTATCAATAGTAATAATAGGAGTTTCATAATATGAATAGAATCATAGGAACAGCAGGTCATGTTGATCATGGTAAATCAGAATTAATAAAGGCGTTAACTGGAATTTCTATGATGAGGCTTCCTGAAGAACAGAAAAGAGAAATGACTATTGATTTGGGATTCGGTTTTTTTAAGCCTAATGATGATATTACTATTGGTGTAATAGATGTACCTGGACATGAAAGATTTATAAGAAATATGGTTGCTGGTATGTGGAGCTTGGATTTAGTTATGCTTGTAGTTTGTGCTAATGAAGGCTGGATGAATATGACTGAAGAGCATGCTAAAGTAGCTTTATCTCTTGGCATAAGAAATATAGTATGCGTAATTAATAAAATTGATTTGGTTGATGATGATAAATTAAAAGAAAGCGAAGAAGATATTAAAAAAAATCTGTATAGAATATTAAATAAAGATATAGAAATAGTAAAAGTATCAGCTTTAAATGGTACTAATATAGACTTTTTGAAAGATAGAATAACTGATATATTATCAAATGAAAAATATGAATATGATATAAAAACTCATATTTATGTAGACAGAGTATTTTCTATAAAAGGAGCAGGACTCACAGTTACAGGAAGTCTTAGAGGCGGTAATATAAAAAGAGATGATACCTTAATACATTATCCAAGCAGAAAAGAAATTTCAATAAGAAATATTCAGTCATACCATGAAGATAAAGAAATTGTTTACTCCGCTTCAAGAATAGCTATTAATATAAAAAATATAAAGAAAGAAGAAATAAGGAGAGGGCATTTATTATGCTGTAAGGAAGAAAAAATATTTTCAACAGATGAAATAATATTAGAGCTTATAAATAAAAACGATGCTGAATATCTTAAAAAAATAAAGAATGCTGAATTTGCTGTAGGTACAGAATGCTTGATTGCTCAAATACTTCCTATTTACAAAAACAAAACATATTCTGATAAAGATAATAAAAATAATAAAGAGATAGATAATAGATTCATAAGATTAAAATTTGATGAGCCTATATCAGTGTTTTGGAAAGAACGCGGTATATTAATAAGCCATGGCGGAAGCAGTATAATAGCAGCAGGCAATGTATTTTGGGGAGAAAAAACTAATCCTTTCATTAGAAAAAGAATAATTGATAATGCCAACGAGTTTTTGGGAGAAGTAAAAAGAGAAAAATATAATGATTTATTTATGTCAGTGAATGGTTATACCGAATCAAGCGGAGAGATTCCTGATTATGCTATTAAAGTTGCAAATTTCTTTGTTAAAAAAGATTATTTAAATACTTTATTAGAAAGATTGAAAAAGCTAATAGAAAATAAAAAAGAAGGTATAAGTTTTGAAGACATAAGAAATTATTTAAATATTAATAATGCATTTACAAAAGTATTTATAGATTATTCAGTTGAAAATAAAATATTAATGCCATTTAATAATATATACAAAAAATATAATGAAGAAATTACTTTAAATAATTCTCAAAAAATATTATTAGAAAAATTAAAAAAAGAAGATTTAAACGGATTAGATGAAAAAACTATAAGAACATTTACTAATGGTATGAAAGATATAAAAGTATTATCAGCATCAAAAAAAGCTGTGTATCTTGATGAGGGTATATATTATCATATAGATGTTTATAATAGAATAAAAAAGCTTATTCTGCAAAATACAAAAATTAATGATATAATAACAATAGCTTCTGTGCGTGATAAAACAGGACTCTCCAGAAAATATGTACTTCCTATATTAAATGCATTTGAAAGAGAAAAATTAGTGAGAAGAGAAGGCAGCGAAAGAATAGTGCTTTGATATTTATTTTACTAATGCTTTATATTAAAAGTTATTGAAATGTACTTTCAAAATTTTTTCTAATGACATAAAATATATAAAAATATTTCGGAGATTAAAATGTATATTAAAGAAGAAATAAAGCCTGAATCTAGCTTTGATAATTTTTTGGCATTAGATATTAGAACAGGTACTATAATAGAGGCAGAAGATTTTCCAAAAGCTAAAAGACCGGCATACAAATTAAAAATTGATTTTGGTAAATTGGGCATAAAGGTTTCATCAGCACAAATAACTAAATTATATAAAAAAGAAGATTTGATAGGAAGACGTATAATTGCTGTAGTTAATTTTCCAAAAAAACAGATAGCCAACTTTTTTTCAGAGTGTTTAGTTTTAGGTGCTGTAAAAGATAATGGAGAAGTTGTATTATTAACTACCAAAGAAGAATGTGAAAACGGTACAGTTATAGGATAATATTGTTATATATAAATTATAATACGGAGAATATATATGGGGTTGCTTAATAACGAAGATATTGAAACATTACAATCATTTAATACAGACGGTGGCGGATATTTCTATAAAATGCTTAATTATTTGCAAGAGTTTATTGAAAATGGTATAAGAGAAAATAAGTTCACATTAGAAGAGGCTAGGGAAGATTTAGATATTGCTTTATGGTATTCTTATGCCTGTAATAATATAGGTGATTATGAGCATTATTATATGTCTAAAGAGTTTATGAAATACTCTGAGAAAAATGCTAAAGGATGCGGAACTTGGTATTATAGGCATGCTGTGGCATTAATTTACTGCGGAAAATTAGAAGAAGCATTAAAATACTCTGAGCAAGGTGTTATTGAAGAGCCTGATTATCCTTGGGGCTGGCTTGAACTTGCTAAATTAAGACTTCATTTCGGAAATAAAGAAAAGGCTGTTGAAGCTAATAATAAGGGATTGGAGCTTGTACCGGGTGATTATGAGTTTTTAAGACAGGCTGAAGAAATAGAAAATTATTATTCTATAGAAGCATTAGAATATCATTACATTAATGAAGAGAGCGATAAAAATTTACTTAAAGGTCTTGATTACGGTGAAGAGAAATTAAATGCTATAGCTTATATATTATGCGATGAAGAAAAATTGCAGGCTATTAAAGATATTATTAATCCTATAGATTGGGAAGCTGATCATCCTTATTGTACTTTTAAATTTTATGTTGCTGATGATTTGGTGGATGGCGTATTTTCTATGAATGAAGCTGCTATATCAAAATTGGATAAAGAATTGATAAAACAATCTATAGAAGAATTAAAAGATGTAAAAAATAAAATAAAAGATGAAGAGAGTTCTAAATTAGTATTTGTAAAATTTAATATTGATTATACGATTGAGGCAGGATTTAAAAACGAAGAAACAGATAAAACTTTTTCAATTAGAAAAATGTTTAATAAAGATTCAGAATATAAAAAGGTTGCAGATGAAATTTTCGATTCTTATGGTATGCCTTTAGATCCTTATTTGGAAGAGCTTCCTAATATTGTTACTTTGTACAAAAAAGAATATGGGTTTTTATATTATGCTGAATGCTGGATAAATGAAGATAATATAGTAAAGCATACTGGAATAGTTGGAAGCAGCGGAGATGTTAAAGAATATGAATGCAGTAATCCAAGAGAATATAAAAATTTTTTAGATGATTTTTATAAAGAGTATAATGATTATAAAGTAATTGATAATGAAGATTTATCTTATTTGATTTTGCAATTTGAAATAGAACCTTTTGAAAATGAATTACCTGAAAAATATGCTAATGTTTTAAATAAAATAGGAAATGTTTTAAATTCAGTTTTGAGCTGGAATGGTCTTGGTTCTTTAGATTCTTGGAATGCCGGCGAAACTGAAAATATAAAAGGAAAATATGTTATTAATTTATTTTCTGTAGTTGTAGATGTTGATATTGCATTCAGACTCATATTAAATGAAGTTGTAGAAGAAATTAAAGATGATATAAATTGTGATCATATAAAAATGGCTTATGTTCCGTATATAGATAATGGAGAAGACTTTACTTTAATATATTCATCAGATGACAGCACAGATTTTTCTATTTGATTTGAATTTTTAATAAAAATTAAGTATAAAATTTTTTACTATTATGATGAAAAATTTTATACTTTATTATTATTTAGCTTGTATATACTAAAAAATTTTAAGTTTGTCAACTGATGTACTTTATATAAATGTTATCTACTTTTTGTCGCACATACTCTGAGGACTTCATCAAAGAATTTTATATACTCGATAAACTTGTATACGCTTTGCAAAAGTGCAAGTATAAAATTAATACTAAATTATTTATTAGTAGTTATACTTGATTATAGTAATAAAATTATTTTTTAGTTTTTCCATTTGGATTTTTGGAAGTCACATTTTTATGTACTGATTTCTTAGCGGGCTTTAATTGTTTAAGCTGATTTATTTTTTCTCTTATTTCAATTGCCTTTTCAAATTCTAAGCTGTCTGATGCTTTTTTCATCTCTTTTTCAAGCTCTTTTATATAATCATCACTTTTTTGTTCAGGGTCAATTTTAACTCTTTCATTGAATCGTCTAAAATCGAAATGAAGCTCATAAGATGTTTCAACTTTCTCCTCACGTTCAATGATATCCTGTATTTTTTTGATTATTGTTTTAGGAGTGATATTATGCTCTTTGTTGTACTCCATCTGTATTTTTCTTCTTCTCTCTGTTTCATCAATGGCAACTTTCATAGCATCGCTTATAGAATCAGCAAACATTATAACCCTACCATTTGCATTTCTGGCAGCTCTTCCTATAGTCTGTATTAATGTAGTGGTATTTCTTAAAAATCCTGTTTTATCGGCATCTAGTATTAATATAAGTGATACTTCAGGAACGTCAAGCCCCTCTCTTAAAAGGTTAATTCCCACAAGTACATCAAAAGCTCCAAGTCTTAAATCTCTTATAATCTCAACACGTTCTACAGTTTGAATGTCTGAATGAAGATAACGAGTTCTCACTCCATTTTCATTTAAATATTTTGTAAGGTCTTCAGCCATTTTTTTTGTAAGTGTTGTTATGAATATTCTTTCATTGTTTGATACAGTCTTTTTTATTTCTTCAAGTATTCTGTCTATCTGTCCGTCGATAGGATATACTTCGATTATAGGATCAAGCAATCCTGTAGGACGAATTATTTGCTCTACAACCTGAGAGCTTTTCTTTAATTCATATTCTGCCGGTGTGGCACTAATATATATTGTATCATGAGTGAGTTTTTCAAATTCTTCAAAGTATAAAGGTCTATTATCAAGAGCTGAAGGAAGTCTGAACCCGTACTTTACTAAAGTCTCTTTTCTGCTTCTATCTCCAAAAAACATTCCTCTAATTTGAGGTACACTCACATGCGATTCATCTATTATAGTGAGAAAATCATCTGGAAAATAGTCTATTAAACAAGCAGGTCTATCACCTTCTTTTCTTCCTGATAATGGACGTGAATAATTTTCTATTCCTGCACAGTATCCAACCTCTCTAAGCATTTCTAAATCATATTTTGTTCTTCCGTATATTCTTTCTGCTTCTACTAATTTTCCTTCAGATTTGAATTTATTATATTGTTCTTCAAGTTCTTCTTCTATTAATTTTATACCTGCAGCTAATTTATCTCCTCCTGTAACGAAGTGCTTTGCCGGATATATTACAACTCTGTCTTGTTCTGCTAATTTTTGTCTTGTTATAGGATTGATTTTTATTATACGCTCAACAGTATCACCGAAAAATTCTACTCTTATAACCTCGTCAGAATAGGCACTCATTATTTCTATAGTATCGCCTATAACTTTGAATCTTGCTCTTTCAAGTACATCTTTAACACGTTCATATTGTATAGACACTAATTTTTCAATTATTTCATCTCTGTCATATTCCCCGTCTTTTTCTATAGCAATATATAATTTTCTATAATCTTCAGGAGAACCCAAACCGTATATACAAGAAACAGAAGCCACTATTATAACATCTCTCCTTTCAAGAAGCGATGTAGTTGCTTTAAGTCTTAATCTATCAATTTCATCATTAACAGAAGCATCTTTGTCTATATATAAATCCTTTGCAGGAACATAGGCTTCAGGCTGATAATAATCGTAATATGAAACAAAATATTCAACAGCATTATTTGGAAAGAAGTCTTTTAATTCTCTATAAAGCTGTGCTGCTAAAGTTTTGTTATGCGACATTACTAGAGTAGGGCGGTTTGCTTTTTCTATAACATTTGCTATAGTAAAAGTTTTTCCGCTTGCTGTAACTCCAAGAAGAGTTTGATATTTATTTTTATTTTCAAGTCCTTTTACCAAAGAGTCTATTGCGGTTACTTGATCCCCTGAAGGCTTGAAATTTGATTCTAATTTGAAATTCATAAAAATTATTATACTATATTTTTTATATTTAGTAAATTATTTTAAGACTTTTTATTTGTTTAAGAGCCATAGATATTGCACATTTTTGGTTTAAAAAAAGAAGGTATTCCTTATAATTTAAATAAGCACAAATAAACAAAAAGGAATACCTATGAAACAATATAATACAAATCAGAAAAAAAAGATAGTAGAGATT